>CAZFSX010000316.1:0-3330 GCA_964522115.1 uncultured Pseudobdellovibrionaceae bacterium
AAGCGCTCGATGGGTTCAGTCATTTCTTCAAGTGAACTTTGAACACGTATTTTTAGAATTTGAATTGCTCCGAGAAAAAATGATAGCAGCAATACCTCTGATAAGAGCGTTCTCCAAAAAAGTGCAAAAATATCTGTAGAAATGAGAATTGTTAGGTTTCCGCTTGATGCTAGGTGAATATTTCGTTCTGCATTGAGAGAAAACTGGCTTTTTGGCTTCAAAGATCCAGAAGAAGCAACAAGGCGATTATTCAAATATAACTGAATATGATTAGATGTTTTACTAGAAAATTCTAATGCCAATGAAACGTAATCAACCTCTCTTTGTAAAGTTATCAAATTTGACTCTATATCTGCGGTTTGAGAAACCTGATTTATAAAGTAAATTAATAGTGTTTCCATCTCCTGCTTTGATTTATGGAGTTGAAATCCAGAAACAAGAAGAATGGAGAAAGTCCCAATCAAAAGAACGAATTTAAAAAGCTTTCTTATTGGATTAATTACTTGAAAGCGAATTGAATCTTCAATCAAGACTACCTCATTTCTATCATTTCAAATGGTAAAAAATGATATCCAAGGGGGTGGGCGGGAACATTCTTCACAGAAGACGACCATAAACCAGAAGACCTTGATCCAAAAAAGAGAGGATAAACAATGTGTTTTTGTAGAACAATTTTTTGAATTTCAGCGTATATTTTTGCACGTTTTTCAGAATTAAACTCTGATGTTGCTTTTCTAAGCAGCCCGTCTACTTGAGAATCCTTTATAAAATAGTAGTTTCCCTCAACTCCTGAGCGAAAATAATTCAAAATTGATATTCCTTCGGGGTAATCAATTCCTCGAGCGTTGACTAAAACGTCATAATTTTTTTTAATCTTATATTGATTCCATTCCTTTTGATTAACTTCCTTAAAATCAATATGGACTCCCTTCCAAAATTCTAACAATGCTGTTTTAATGGATTTCGCTTCATCCCAGTACTCTGGGATTATGACATTAATTTCTTTTGGTGGATGCTCTTGAACTTGAGAATTAGATTTAATTGGAGCCCTTATTGCCCCTGGTAATACAGGAGGAATAAAACCCCAAGCAGGAGTGTAACCTTCACCAAGACTTTTATTAAGATCGGTAATATTTATTTTTGCTGTTAACCAAGCGCGAGCGCCAGTGTTTATCTTCTCAGGATTAATGATGAGAAAAAATTCACGAGTCATATCTGTCACTGTAGACTGCCACCCTGAACTCAAAAGCTGTTCTTTGAGTTCATTAGCAATAAACATTGGATCTAATGAGTCTGTTTTAGTTGTATCCAGAATTTTTTGAATGTTTTTTTCATCCGTAATTTCAATATCAATGACATCGGGTGGATTTGGAGAATCAAAAGCATCTTTCCTCCATTTTCTTAATTGAAAAAAATTGGGGGTATTTTTTACGATTTTATACGGGCCTGCGCCAATAGGTAAGTTTTCATTTTGCTTTTTAATAGATTGAAAGACCTGCTCTTCTTTGATTGGTAGAATGGCACAATCTACCGCTGCTAATTGAGAAATGATTAGGGAGTGAGGGTGATCAAACTTGAAAACAACATCCTCATTATTCTTAGCTTTTATTCCAAGCAAAGAAATCTTTTTTTCTTTTAAAAAGCTTTTAATTCCGGAAATATCACCAAGGTCTGCAGACATACTTGATTCAATTAAAAATAATCTAGCAAAAGAGTTGACTATGTGATGACTCGTGATGAGGGAATTATCACTGAAATAAGCTTTTTTAATTTTTATTGTAAGTTCACGCCTATCGTCTGAAAAAATCCAACTTTCTGCGAGATCTGACTTAATATCACCATTTGGCATATATCTAAACAGTCCACGATGAATCTGTAAATTTATCTGCATTGATCTAGCATCAATCATCGTTTGAGGATCACTATTATACAGAAAACTTGGTAAAAATATTTTCAATTTCTTTTCAGATGCGAACACAGCAGCACTCCAGATTATTATTAAAATCATTTGTTGAAGTAACCTAGACATTTTGAACCTCCCAAGATTCTGTGACTCTGAGAATTTGAGTCTGTAATAAAGTAAAGTTTCCATCAGATTGAGTTTGTATTGAAGTTGATCAATATTTCTACCTATCAATTTCACCCCTTGGATTTTTTTCTCAAGCCTTCCCGTCCACAGCTAGGAATGCTTGCTTCACACGGGCCTGAGCGGCGTCTCGGGTTTTCAGACGATCGAAGACCATGTAAAAGGCAGGTATCACAAATAGGGTCAATGCTGTGGAAAGGAAAACTCCTCCGATCAAAGTAATGGCCATAGGTTTAAAAGTTTCTGAGCCCTCTCCTGTGGCCATCGCGGATGGAATTGCCGCTGCAATGGTTGCAATGGAAGTCATCAAAATGGGACGCAAGCGCACGGGGCATGCCTGAAGCAAGGCTGTCCTTGCCTCTGCAACACCTCCCTCACGAACAGAGTTGGTGAATTCCACAAGCAAAATGGAATTCTTCTTCACAATCCCCATCAATAACAGCAACCCAATCATGGAATAAACATTGATGGATTGTTGAGTGATCAGCAAAGCAAAAAAGACTCCCCCGAAACTGAGCGGAATCGCCATTAAGATGGTGACCGGATCGATGAAGGAATTGAACTGACTTGCTAAAACCATGTAGGCCACAAAAAATCCAAGCAGCAAAGCAAAAATTAAACTTTGAAAAGATTCTTGAAAGGACTTAGATCCACCCGTTTGCGCAATGAAATAATCTTGGGGCAAAATGGATTGACCAATCTGCTGAATCTTATCCATCGCCACGGTCTGTGAAGCACCTGACTTCAAATTTGCCGTCATGGTGATCGCTCGTTGGCGATTGGATCTTTGGATACTTTGCAAAGCTTTTCCTTCCACCATGTCTGTGATTTTTTGCAAAGGAATCAAATTGCTACGAAAATTTGCAACATTCAGTTTCTTGACTTCTTCGATTTGATTTTGGTCTTTCAAAATTTTCAAACGAATATCGTAGCGCTTTCCATCTTTAGGATATTGTCCCACCGTGATTCCGCCAATCAAGGCCTTCACTGTATTTCCCAAAGCCGCAGAACTCACACCATGGGCCGCAGCCTGATCTCGGCGTGGCATGATTTGAATTTCTGGTTGTCCCACAAGGTAATCAGAATCGATGTCCGTCATCAAACCGCTTTTTTCCATCTCTTCTTTCATTTTTTGACTGTATTCACCTAACTTGTCCCAGTTGGGTCCCAAAATTGTAAATTCAATGGGGTAACCTTTTCCTGAAGAAAAACCTCGCATCGAAAGATCCATCATCACAGGACGA
>CAZFSX010000317.1:0-3316 GCA_964522115.1 uncultured Pseudobdellovibrionaceae bacterium
AAGGGAATTTCCTTCGATGAATTGGTTCGCATCACCAACGAAAATGCGCTAAGGATGTTTCCTAAGCTGAGGTCTTAAGAACCCGAAGAAAATCAACCGACAATACTTGAAATTGAAAGGAGGAAGAGTCTTGCACGGCCAAAGACCAAGGTCTTGCTTTGTCAAGACTGTTGGATGGTTTTTTGCTCCGGTATTTATCTTTTTCTCAAAATAATCCGAACTGAAGTTGCGATAAAAAAAGAACAACAAGGAGTTCAACATGAAAAAGATATTCGCAACACTGGCCGCACTGACCTTTACACTTTCCGCAAATGCAGGATTTTTGTTTCAACCTTCTGTGGGATATGATGTGTCTTCAAGCACATCAGTGACAACGATTGCAGATGTTACATCTGAATAGACAAATTCAGGAACTGCATTTGGAGCATTGGTTGGTTACAAGTTTGGAAATGGTATTCTGTTGGGTGCTGACTATGCAGGTGGTTCCGGCAAATCGAAGAATAAGGCCGTAGGTTCAACGGAAGAATTCGATACGACATCTTCGGCCGCTTCCGCGGTTTTAGGTTTTTCTAAAAATCGATTTTCTGCTTACCTTGGGTATGGAGTTCAAGATTCGGTGACATTGAAAGATGCTTCTTCGGAAACCAAATATACAGGAACAAATGTGAAAGTAGGCTTAGGTGTTGTCTTTGTAAAATATTTTGGAATGTCTGTAGAATATATCAAGCCAACTTATACCAAAGTGACAACAGGTGGTACAGAATACACGTTGAGTGATCTCTATTCAAAAATGGATGCAAGCTCGATTCGTGTGAATTTGATTTTCCCATTTGAATTCGGAAAATAATTTTAAGTCATCTGATTCTAAAACGGAAATCCACAGAGTACTCTCTGTGGATTTTTTATTTTAAGTTTTGACGGATGGAAAAAGCAAGCCATGCCAATCTCTTTTGAAGTTGGTCCATACGATCTTTTGCCTTGCGAAATTCAGGAAATTTATCTTGAAAGATTTTTTCATACTCAGCATCTTCCGCGACAGATTGAGCAGAGAACGCATCGACAATGGCTTTAATCTGAGTATTTTTTTCTTCTTCACTGAGGTTTGGATTCGAAGTGATTTGCTTCACTTTTTGCTTTGTCAGAATATACTCGTCCATATAATTTTTTGTCAGTTCTTTTCCCTGCTGTTCAAAAAACTGAAGGCGTTGCTGGCGAGCAAGAGCCTGAAGTCTTTGTTGATAAACAACTTCTTCGGTCAAAGCTTTGGACAGTTGCAGATTCATAGCTTCAAGTTGATCTTTCGAAAGAGTCTTGCCTTGGCTTTTGTAGACAGATAAAAGATCTGCCAATAATTTTTCTTTTGTGGCCAGGCGCGCAGAATGATCTGCGGAATCGGTGGGGGAAATATAAATTCCTTTGCTGGCAAGAACGTCTTGGAATCCAGGTTCGTAACTTGGAGTATAGAAATGATTTCGAAATAACTTTTCCAGTCGGTCATTTTCATTATTTAAAATGTTCTGAGCTTCCACATTGTTTTGTACCAAGCCCTGGCGTCGATAAAAACTCAGTAAGGTGCCAGGTGTTGTGATATTCATTAAGAAGATATTTTTTTGGAACAGAATGGATGTTGCCAGCAAAGACTGTGTGGCACAGTTTTTAACAAAAAATAAGTAGGACTCTTCAGGGACGACCATGAGTTCTCGGATCAAAGCAAGAAAGTCTTGAGTTTGACGGATACTTAATTTCAGCGGGTAGTAATCCACTCTGCGATTTTCGCTCATCGTGTATTCGCTGGCTTTGCTTTCTGCGGGCATGATATTGAATTCGGCACGGTAGCCCCCAAAGACTCCTCTCAGTGGATTCATACTATTTTCGTTCACCATGCCACCAAATTGAAGCATCAAATGATTTGTTGAGGACGTTGCACATTCTGCTAAATCTTGACTCTTTGGACAGATGATCCAACGAAACATCGAGTGTCCCCATGCCGAGACCAATTCAGAACCACTTCCTGCGATCACATAATCCACACGAGCCACGGATGCGGGATCGATTTTTTGGAATTGAATGGTCAGTCCATCATTAACGGGAAGATAGAAAGCCTGATCACAGGCGCGGGCTTTTGGAAAAAATAATTGGTCAAATTGACGGTAGGCCCATGGGTAGGAACAAGTTTTTTCTGACTTGAAGAACCACTTCAAGAAAATGTCGGCCATTTTTTCAACAAATTCCTCTTTTTTTTCGATGGAAGAGAGGACAGAAGCTGATCCTGTGTACAGACCCAGAAATCCAGGGTTATCCATGATTTTTTCGGGGTACGAATAAGCATAGGCTTGAAAGAAAAGCTGAAGCGCTTTTTGGTTTTCTCCACAGCGGTCCAAATAGTTTTTGGGAAGTTGAATCACTAAAGAATAGGGATCGATGCTTGCTTGGCAGCTGGATGCAGAACCATGGCCTTCCAAAACAGTGATTTTTTTAAGAGTGGACAGGATGGATCGTGGGAGTCCTTGTCTTTCCCAAAGGTTTTGAAGTTTTGTGAAGTTTTCTTGATTTTTGATTTGTTCATCTTGTAAGGACGCATCCTGTGATATTTGCATCCAAGAAACCTCTTCTTGGGCAAAAATCGTGGGGGACATAACAGAGGTTACAAAGAAGACGAAGAATGTATAAAATTTATTTTTCATTTTGAACCTCATCATTAATTATCAGTATGTAAGGATGCAAGTCTGGGACCAGTTGGAACCAGCTTAGAACCAGCTTGTCCTTGATCTTAGCCCCATGATGATTCTGTGAATCCGTTCAGTGACACAATTTGTGTCTTTCTGCCTAGATCTTCGACATCTTGAAACGCTCTCTGCGGCTTTACTTCGTCCTGCATCCTTTGGTAGCAAGGCACGATCCTTGCAATTTTCCGGATTCGTTATGAATGAACGTAACAAACACTCTTAATATAAAGGAGAGATTTATGAAAAATGTACTTTTGAAAAAAACTTTGCCCCTTCTATTGCTAGCGCCATTATTTGCTCGCAATGCCCATGCCTTTTCATCCACAGTGATGATGAACGCTTGCTATGATCAAATGGTCAGCGAGCAATCATCTATGCTCTGTGCAAAATATTAAAAAATATATCAAGAAACATCCTGGAATGTATGTTCTGTTGGGCTTGGATGTCAGCTTGAGCACAGTTTATGGGCAATCGGGCAGCACTGCTGCACTTGTTGCTGCAGGTTTAACAACTGTGGGTGGTGTTTTTGTTTTGGATATGAATCATATTGTCGATATCATCAATTACGCAGATCAAATTGCAAAGGATAT
>CAZFSX010000318.1:0-3309 GCA_964522115.1 uncultured Pseudobdellovibrionaceae bacterium
CCGCTTTCATCATCCATGGACACCGGTTCCTGTGACTGCACAGACATTGGTCGTTTTGTTGATCGGTGCCACATATAATCTTCGCATGTCGATGATCACATTAGCCGCTTATCTTGTGGGTGGAGGACTGGGGCTTCCCTTCTTTGCTGCTGGGGCTGCGGGTTGGGCTGTTTTTGCCGGGCCGACAGGAGGATACTTGCTGGGTTTTTTTGCAAGTGCATTTGTATTAAGTTTTTTACGATCTCGCGGGTGGGATCAAAAATTCAAAACGTCATGGCCTTTATTTTATCTGGGGCATACGTGTATTTTTCTCTTCGGAGTTTCCTGGCTTTCCATCCATGTGGGATGGGCGAAGGCTTTCCAGCTGGGCTTTGTTCCTTTTCTTCCTGGGGAAATCATCAAAACAAGTCTGGCTGCAGGACTTTTGCCTTGGCTTCGAAGAACGTTGGGTTAGTTCAGGTGTCAATTTCTTCTGTTGGCGGGATCTAGATTTCTAAGATTTTGTATCAAGTTTCATTTTGATTCTGTCGATAGAATGTCATGATTCGATCAAAGTTGCTTTTCTTCATTTCTATTTTTCTGGTTCCTTGTTTTGTATTTTCACAAGGTGATCTTGCTCCGTTGCCTGTTGCGAAAGATGGAAAATCCAGTAAAACAAGGCTAAATGAAATGACCAATAATGACATTTATGAACATGTGGATTGTTTTCTGCCTCAGTGTGGTCCTTATGCTGGAAGTGAAGATTTGATGTCTGTGGTGCAGGCTTCGATTCAGGGGGAACGACTGAGCCTAGGGCATTTTATTTTGCCTGATTCCAAGATGGTAAAGAGCGTAAGATTGGTTCGCACTTCAACATCACCCCAAAAAGCCCGTTTTGATTTTTCTTATTTTCAAGAAGTTTGTAAAAACTTCGAATTTTTAGATCAAAAGAAAAAAGATATTTCTTTTCAATGTGTCCAAAAGGGAAGTGAAAAAGTGGTTTCGCATATCGATATCGACTTTTCTGCACTTGCATCTTTAAAAGAAAATGAAGAAGAAGTTTATGAACTACGAGCTCAATTAGTAAAGCAAAAAATCCAGATCAAGTTATTTAAAGGTGACAAAGAAATCCCAGCATCTTTTGGAATGTTGTCTCAGATTAAAAAAATGTTCACAGAAGTGGATGAAACCTTTCAGCCACAACCTTAGTTACTGCCATGGAAATTCAGCGACAAAGGCTCCGTTGGTGTGGTGAATCAGGACCAGGGATGACACTGGTTTTGTGCCCTTCTGATTGAAGCTTCCACCCACAAAAAGAAGACCACTTCCATATGTTGCGTCCACTCTTTGTACGGTATTGTTGAATTGGTAGTTCACATAATTAGAAAAGTTTCCTTGATTAAGATTCGCCATATTGCCAATGGTATTTCCAGCTAAGCTCGAGAAAGTACCATTCAAAACAAGATCCGTGCCCCAGTCCAAAATATTGAGAATCGATCCCGTGCCCATTGTGAAAGGATAGGAAACTTCAGCACCCGTTGTGGTATTTGCAATGGCAAGATTTTGATTCCCCATTCCTGAATTGAAGGATCCCACCAAGAACAGTTGAGAATTTGGAATGGCAGCCATATAGTCGACAGAAAGATCATAAATAAGACCAACGCCAGAGATGGGAGAAATGAAATTTGTATCTGCAACTCCTGTTGTGCTATTCACGCGCGCAAGGCTTGCTGTGCTATGTCCATTGGCAGTAGTGAACAAACCTCCCAGGAAAAGATAGGAGCTATCGTTGGGATCTTCCATCACAGAGTAAGCATGGGCAGCTACACTCAGATTGGGATCAAAGCCTGCTTGGAGAGTTGGTGTGGCTGTCGAGATATCGAGTTTTACCACAGCGCTATAATTACTATCCCCATTGTAATCCATAAAAGTCCCCATCACGTAAAGATTGGAACCAATCACTTTAAGTCGATAAGGCCATCCGGCAGAGGTTGTTGGTTCGAAGCTTGTCGGGGCACCCGTTGTTCCATTCAGTTCTGCCAGATAATTAGATCCAACTCGGCTGACTCCATCGATGGAGTTGTAATAACCTGCAACGAAAATACGATTGCCAGATCGAGTAAGATCTAAGAACGAGCCACCACCATCTTTATAAACAACTTTGGGGGCAAAGCTGGAGCTTAAATTGTAGGTGTTGATATCAATTGCAGCAAGCCCGCCACGTTCTTCACCACCCATAGATATAAAATCTCCTCCAACATAGATTTCGCTACCAGATGCAATCGGGTTAGCTGCTAAAGCATAAACGGGGCCACTGGTGCCAACTCCAGTTGTGCCCATGTAAGCTCCTGTTGTGTTATTGATCAGAGCAAGATTCACACGTCGATTGTTGGCATCATGAAAATCTCCACCGACTGCCCAGTGGGGCCCCGGGGCAACAGCATAGACTTTGGATCCAGAAGGTAGGCTGGGAGCAAATCCTGAATCTAAGGAGCCACTCGATTCATCGACCAATCCAAGTCCTGGGCGATTGGTGCCTGCTAATTGTGAAAATTCTCCGCCAAGAATACAGGAAGAGTAGCAATAGATGGTATTGATGGGGCCATTGGCTTGGGGGTTCCAAGGAATCAAGCTATTTGATGAATACTGATAGCCAGCGCCGTAGCCTCTGGATGAACCGTTCACACTCGTGAAGTCTCCTCCAAGGAAGAATGTATTGATGCCACCAAAAGTAATGGCACGGACATAATTGTTAGGGCTAATACTTTGACTCATTAAAGAATAGCTTGAATTGATATAGGCAAAGTAATTTCGTGCTTGCCCCATGAAGCTTGTAAATTTTCCCCCGAAAGCGATATGGGAGGTTACTCTATTTGCCATAGAAAGGACTTCTCCATTCGGTGATGGATCCCAGGAAAGAAGACTTGCATTGGCAATTTCAGATGCATTCGTCACGGATTGAAAATTGATGGCCGCCAAATTATTTCTGGCTGTACCCATCACTGAAGTGAAATTCCCGCCAACAAACAAGGTTAGGTTCCAACCAAGGCTTCCGTGAAATAGAGCGCGAACGGGCCCATTCACTTGGGGTTTCCAATTTGCGGGAATTCCGTTCGCATTGACATAAGCTAAATTGCTAAATCCTGTGATGCCTCCAATTTGAGTGAACTCTCCACCGATGAAAAACCCACCCCAGCTTGTTGGTTGGATGGCGTAGACTTTTCCAACAACAGCAGCGCTAGGGTTGATATTTGAACCTGCCGTAAAATCGGTTCGAGAAACTTTAGAAAGTTGTGGATGAGTTGAAAAGCAGAAGATAGCGGCATACCC
>CAZFSX010000319.1:0-3309 GCA_964522115.1 uncultured Pseudobdellovibrionaceae bacterium
TACGAGGCAAAACTTTGGCTTTCACAGCTTCACGGATCTTACGCTCTGCTGCTTCAGCTTGAAGCACAATCTTACGTGCATGTTCCAAACGTCCCAAGGCTTGATCTGTACTTTTTGGAACATAAACACCTTCCGTATGTCGATCACGCAATTCAGAGTTTTCCATGATGGCTTTACAAAGACGAGATCCCAATCCATCTGAAGCCTGACTTCCCATCGAATTGATACGCGACCAAGCACCTAACCAACCTTTGAAAAACCAAACAAGTCCTGGAACTTTTAAATTATCAAAAATACCATCAAAGGACTTCTGAATTTGTACCAAAGAATGTTTCAACACATAGTGCACAAAAGGAAGATCTTCTGCTTTACGACCTTCAGCTTCGAAACGGCGTAAAGTTGCAGATCCGATGTACATCCAAGCCAAAATATCAGCAAAACGACCTGTGATTTTTTCTTTCATTTTCAACTGGCCACCCAAAGAACCCATGGCAATGTCCGCCATGATCGCAAAACTTGCACTGGCCCAAGTTAATCGTCGGTAGTAAATTGCCAATTCACCACTCACGGGACTTGGCGCCAAATAGCCGCGAGTCACAGACAAAACAACACTGCGGAAAATATTGCGAACAACATGCCCAATATGCCCCCAAAATGCTTCGTCAAAACCCTTCAAGTCTGCTTTTTCAACCGAGTTCACTTCTTTGTAAGCATATGGATGAGCACGCAAAGCTCCCTGACCAAAAACAATCAAAGTGCGAGTCAGAATATTCGCACCCTCGACAGTGATACCAATCGGAGTGGCAACATAAATTTCGCCAATCAAATTGCGTGGTCCCATGGAAATTCCACTTCCACCCATGATATCCATTGCATCATTGATCATCGTTCGACCCAACTCTGTCGAATAATATTTCGCCATGGCTGTGATCACTGGAGGTTTAATTCCTTTATCCAAAGCACCTAAAGTAAATTTTCTCATGGCTTCAAGACCATAAGTGAAACCTCCGATACGAGCTAAAGGTTCTTCCACACCTTCAAAGCGACCAATTGGCACACCAAACTGACGACGAACAAGTCCATGAGCTGTCACAACACGCGTTGCAAGTTTAGCTCCACCAGAACTTTGTGCTGGCAAGGAAATTCCACGTCCCGCAGCCAAACACTCCATCAACATTTTCCAACCTTGACCTGCACCATTGACGCCACCCACGATTGCATCAACAGAGATCACAACATCTTTACCCTGTGTTGGACAATTGTAGAATGGAACTCCTAATGGATCATGGCGACGACCAAGAACAACTCCCGGAGTATTTGCTGGAATCAAGGCACAAGTGATACCCAGATCTTCCCCTCGACCCAAAAGATTTTCAGGGTCACGCAATCGGAACGCTAAACCAATGACTGTGGAAATTGCAGCCAATGTGATCCAGCGTTTGTTCCAGTTGATACGCATATAAAGTTTGCCATCTTGCCCCTTAAAAAGCACTGCCGATGACTGAATTGCTCCTGCATCACTTCCTGCACCAGGCTCTGTCAGACCAAAGCAAGGAATTTCTTCTCCACTCGCCAGACGAGGTAAATAATGTTTTCTCTGTTCTTCTGTTCCGTAGTGAATCAAAAGTTCTGCTGGCCCTAAAGAGTTCGGAACCATCACCGTGATGGTGGCTGGAATGGATCGTGTAGCGATCTTTTGAATCACTTCTGAATGAGCCAATGCCGAAAAACCAAGACCACCATATTCCTTAGGAATGATCATTCCTAAGAATTTTTCTTTTTTAATAATATCCCAAGCCTTCTGTTCAATGTCTCGGGTTCTCCAAATCTTCCAAGCATCCAAAGATTCACAAAGTCTTTCCACAGGACCATTCATGAAGGCTTTTTCTTCGTCTGTTAAATTTGGATAAGGTTCGGAAAGAATTTTTTGAAAATCTGGCTTACCTGAAAAAAGTTCGCTTTCCACCCAGACAACTCCAGCATCCAAGGCTTCTCGCTCGGTATCTGAAATTTTAGGCATAAAGCTTTTCATCACATTCATCACAGATTTTGTGACAAGAATTTGCCTTATAGGCTTGATAATAAAGATGAGCATGAGGGCGACAAAAATTCCTATCACAGGAATTGAAACGCCAAAACCAAACATCACAACAGACAAAGCCAGTGTCCATATAAATAGAGGACTACCTAAATAGCCAACAGTGATGACGGCAAGAACTGAAAGAAGAGAAAAGAGAACAGGGTTTTGATTGAAAAACCCATGGAGGGTGTCGATATTTTCCACGGTGAAACTCCTTGTTGTTTCCACCATTAAAAACCCGAAACACCCCCCTGGCAAGTTTTTATTTTGAATTACTTTTGTTCAGCTGGTGCCGCTGGAGCATCTGCGGCTGGTGCCGCTGCATCTGCAGCTGGCGCAGCTGGAGCTGCCATTTGCTCTTGAGTTGGAGCCGGCGCTGCTGGAGCCGCGACTTCAGCTTTAGGAGCCTCAGGTGCATTTTTAGAACATGTAAATCCTGTTGTGAACGCAAGAGCAACAAGTGCTGCAACTAGAACTTTATTCATTGTGTATTCCTTTCGTTATGGTTTTGCGTTTATGCAGATCAACACGCTACACTGTTTTTTATGGAATCACAAAAATTTTTTACGGCGCGACGACACTCAGTGCAAAGATCCAAGTCCATAGACAAATGTCAAAGTTTCCGCCACACTTCCCTTCTTCGCCATCAAAGGATTTCAAATTATGAAAAAACATCAAGATCACCCCTGGTTAAATCTGTTCATTAACATCCTTATTCCAATTTTTATTTTAAACAAAGCTGGTCATTTTTTTTCACCCACGACCACGCTGATCCTGGCTTTAAGCTTTCCACTTTTTTATGGGGCCTATGAAATCCTGGTGTATAAGAAATGGAATTTCTTTTCCCTGATAGGACTTGTCAATATTTCCGTGACAGGAAGCTTTGGACTGCTTGGATTGGATGGACAATGGTTCGCTTGGAAAGAATCCTTTTTTCCTGGCTTTATAGGTATAGCTGTGATCATTTCCAGTTTCACAAGAAAACCATTCATCCAAACCCTTTTTGTCAACCCTCAATTGATAAAGATGGAAGTCTTATTTCCTGAGATCGAAAAACAAAAGAAAACAAACGAACTTCACCTGCTTTTTCAAAAATCCACACGCCTTCTATCTCTTTCTTTTTTTATCAGTGCCGTGGCCAACTACTTTATGGCTCTTTCTATTTTCACTCCTTTATCTGAAACACTGACACAAATTGAAAAACAACAAATTTTAAATGAACAAATTAG
>CAZFSX010000320.1:0-3302 GCA_964522115.1 uncultured Pseudobdellovibrionaceae bacterium
AACAACGAAGGGGAGTCTAGATAATGATTTCTAAACAATGCTTTGTTTATATTCAATTACCAAACTCTTTGGAAATAGTGACTGTGGGTAAATTTAAATGGGAAAGAGCCGGGGCAAATACAGAGGTAGGTACATTTGTATATGGGCAATCTTATTTGAAAAATCCTTTTGGAATTCCTCTGGATCCATTTTTATTACCGCTTGAAGAAAAAGAGTTTTTTATAACAACAAATGAAGGAGTTCATGGGCCTTTGCGTGATTCAAGTCCTGATAGCTGGGGAAGGTATGTTATTCAAAAAAATACTCCACCAGATCAACATGATCCTATGGGATATTTGCTGAACTCTGCTTCGGATCGTATTGGCGCATTATCCTTTGGTTTCGGTAAAATTCCACCAGCACCTATTCGAAATTTTAATCAAACAATCGATTTAGATAAACTCATAGAAGCTGCTCATAAAATTGAAAATAACTTACAGATAAATGAAACGGAGAAGGCACTTTTAATGGCTGGTCCATCAGCTGGAGGTGCGAGGCCAAAAACAACAGTAGAAATAAAAAATAGCTTATGGTTAGCAAAATTTCCAGCCGCGAATGATAAGCATAATTATTCTAGAATTGAATATGCAACGATGAAGTTAGCAAAAAAATGCGGTTTGAATGTTCCAGAGACTCGTCTTATTCAGGTTGGAAATTATGAAGTTTTCTTGGCTCAACGTTTTGATCGAAGTTTCGACAAAGAAAAAAAAGAATATTATCGTCATCATTTTTTAAGTGGATTGACACTTCTTCAATTGGATGAAAATGATCACACCAGATGGTCTTATATTGATTTGGCAGATCAAATGCGTCGATGGATCATTGATCCAAAGAAGGATCTTCATGAGCTTTTTAAAAGAATTGTATTTAATGGGTTTGTTTCAAATACAGATGATCATCCAAGAAATCACGGTTTTATTTACCAGGGGCATGGGTATAGGTTATCACCGGTCTACGATTTAGTTCCAAAGCCAGAAACAGGTAGTCTTCGATATCTAGCTATGCCATTTGGTGTTCAAGGAAGAGTATTTAATCTGGAAAATTTGATTTCTATGTCGGATGTGTTTGATTTATCCCAAGAAGAGGCTTCTTCCATTTTTGAAAATATGAAAAAAACAATTTCAAATTGGCGCTCTTTTTATCGATCTCAGGAAGTGAGTGCTGCAGATTTAGAGTATCTAGAAAATGCTTTCAATCATTGGTGAGGTGGAAGTCAAAAATAAGGAGTGCGAAACCTGAAAAAAAAAGGGCTTCGACCAGCGAAGCCCCCTGAAGAAATTACTTCATTGCGGCAGTCAGATTGCGTTCGGTGGAAGCTGCAAAGTTTTCAGCGACGAAGTCCCAGTTGATATGTTGGACAAATGTTTCCAAGAACTTCTTACGAAGATTTCTGTAATCCACGTAGTAGGCATGTTCCCAAACGTCGGCAGTTAACAGTGGAATCAAACCTTTTGTAAAGGGGACTTCCGCATTGGAAGTGCTGACCAAGGATAATTTACCAGAAGCATCTTTGCACAGCCAAATCCAACCGGAACCAAATGTGCCCACGCCACCATCCACGAATTTTGTTGTGAAATCTGCCAAAGATCCAAAGTCTCTTTCAATGGCTTTTAAAAGTTCACCCGATGCAGATTTTTTGGAAGCAGAAATTCCTAACCAGAAAAATGTATGATTCCAGATCTGAGCTGCATTGTTAAAAACTCCGCCTGTCGAAGTTTTAATAATTTCTTCCAAAGATTTTGTTTTTAACGAAGCATCTTTTTCTGCAAAATTATTTAAATTGTCGATATAAGCTTTGTGATGTTTTTCATAGTGAAAGGTCATTTGCTCTTCAGATAAAAAACCAGCTAGATCTGTTTTTGCATAGGGCAATTTGGGTAATTGATACATGATGATATCTCCTTCAATGATGGAATTATGGATTGGAATCCACCCCGAAGATTAGCTCAATGATTTTGAAAAAGAAAGCCAATTGCTGCAGGCTCAACGCCCGCTGGCGACATTGAATTGAAGTGGAGCAAGGGGAGTTTGAAGATATTTCCAGATATGTCGAGCAAACTTTTCATGAGCGTAAACAGAAGGATGAAGGCAATCATTGGCCACATCTTTGGCTGTCATTGGCATACTTGTCAGTCCAGGGACAAAGATGAATTGAAATCCGGGTAGAGTGTTCATTTGAAGCTTTTGCACAACCTCTTGCTCTGACTGTCCCATTCCTTGCAGAAGATGGTGAAGATAGTTGATTTTTGCAGTTTCATGGGGCTGGGTTGCGTAAAGAACAGGACAGCTTGATTTAATTTCTTGTGCTATATCATGTCCAAAAAACATTCGGGGTTCTTTCAATTGTCGAAATTGAGAACAAGTCAAATCACCACCAATCATCGCTATTTCTTTTTGTAATATTTGAGGATTGCGAAGGGTGTCCAAAACAGGAAGTGGGGAAACTAAGTAAATTATAGTACCATAGGGATGTGGTTTAAGATGATTTTGAAGAGCCATCAGGTTCTGCATCAATTTAGATTCGATCGAAGTGAAAAAATCAAGAGCAGGTTTTTCAAAAACACCAGGATCGCAAAAATCATTCGCAGTATAGTGAATAAAAATACGTCGAGGTAAATGACGAGGACTGACTTGTTGAACACGCAAAATTTGGTTCCAAAGAAAATTGATTTTTGCCCGAGGATTTCCAACAAACAAAATTTTAGAAGCAGGAATATTCAGTCGTCGACCAAGAAGATAGCCCCAGCTGTATTCCATTTGCTCTAAAATACGAGCGCTTCTTGATTGTTGGTCTATAAACTTTTTTTGTTGAGGATTTGAAATTTGAAGTTCCGCCTTTGAAATATAGAGCCTGGAAGGGGGTAAAACAGGAAGAGACAGATTAAACTCAGATGGCGCAGAATATATGTCCAGATCAGGTTTAGATTTCCATTCGGATGAACCTAAATAAATAGGTATGCGTTGAATCATTGTTGAGCGAGTAGCTTCCAAAGTTGGGTCAGCAAGGGTGCCAGAAGAAGAGCTGTCTCCAAGTACAGCCATTTCGGGCATCTGTGGATCTGGAAATTCAGATATATAAGCCCCCTGAGGTTGAATCAATCCAGCACCCCAAGTGGAATTAAGAATAAAAAAAAGAACTGTCCAAAACATTCTTTCTATCGATATTGGAAGTTCAGAATAGGGTCAATTAAAAGATCCAAGAGGTCCACGGACCCTGTAAATTTCTCTTTGGTTCTGTTGAGCTTATAGATAATGCCAGGTCC
>CAZFSX010000321.1:0-3292 GCA_964522115.1 uncultured Pseudobdellovibrionaceae bacterium
TCTTTGATGGTTTTGCAGTCGGGATTAGATTTTCAAAGCATCAAAGTCTTATTTGAATCTTCCCTTTTCGCACAGCCAAGCCGTTTGTTCCTTTGGGATGGAAACTAGATAGTCAAGATCCGTGTTTTGTTGGTGAACATCTAAAAATAGGGACTTGGATCCAAGAATCCCATCTTAAGTCGAGTTGATCAAGTTTTTCTTTACGCCGATAAGCGAGTGTAAGGAAGTCACATGAATTTCATATGGGCGCCCATCGATAGTATGGGAAAAAAAATCGTGGACAATATTGAATACACTTACCGTGTGTTGATGATGGTGTATTTAAGTATGCGTGCGGCTTTTGTGGATCAAGCTCAAGGTTTGCGCACCATCTTTGGCGTTGTATCTGCGCAAATATATTTCACAGGTTGGCAAGCGGTGCCCCTGATTTCAGTCATTGCATTAGCCAGTGGTGCAATTGTCATTCTACAATCCTCATCCAATTTGTCTTTGTTGGGTGGCGAACAAATGTTGGGTAATCTGCTAGTGGTATTGATTGTGCGTGAGTTGGGACCCTTTATGACGGCTCTGGTTGTCATTGCCCGTTCTGGAACGGCTGTGGCATCGGAAGTTGGTAACATGCGCGCAAATCGCGAAATCGAGGCCCTGGAAAGTATGGGGATTAACCCACTGAGCTTTATTGTGTTTCCTCGGATTTTAGGTGGTGTGATCAGTGTTGTTTGTTTGGCATTTTATTTCAATGTATCGGCATTATTGGGTGGATTTCTTCTGACTCGTTTTTTGCAAGATATGCCGTTTAGTTTTTACTTTGATTCATTGACGAATGCGATCGCATTTGAAGATGTATGGATCTTTGTTTTAAAAAATACATTCAGTGGGATCATTATCTTTGTTGTTTGCTGTTATCAAGGTCTTTCCGTGAAGAGAAGTCCAACAGAAGTGCCAGTGGTGACAACTCAGGCAGTGATGAACTCCATCATCTATGTCACTGTGTTTAACCTTGTTGTTACGGCCTTGTTTTATCTTAACCAATTGATGCGTTTAGGAGTGATCTAATGACTATCAAAAGACCTTCTATTGAAAAAATTCGTTTAGAAAACTTAAGCTTCGGATACGAATCTTCGGATCCTTTGTTGAGTCATATTGATTTTGATCTTCCAACAGATCAAGTTGTTTGGATCAAAGCAGCCAGTGGGTCTGGTCGTAGCAGTTTATTACAACTGCTAGCAGGTCTGCAAATACCACAGACTGGGGCCATCTACTTCAATGATGATAATATCACGGAAATGTCCTTTGAAGAATTTCTTCCCTATCGACTCTCTATTGGCTATGCCTTTGATTATGGGGGCTTGATCAATAATCGAAGCATGTTTGAAAATCTAACTTTACCTTTGTTGTACCATAAAGTCCTACCTTCGAAGGAAGCTTATCAAAGGGTCGAATATTATATTGAAATGTTTAAAATGCACCGTTATCGCGATCTTCGTCCAGCGATGGTTCCTGGAGGTGTTCGTAAATTGGTGTGTTTGATTCGTTCATTCATTTTGCATCCTCAAGTATTGTTGTTAGATGATCCTTCCGTAGGTCTTGGCCAAGAAACTATTTATAAGTTGGTGGACACGATTCATCATCTTCGAAAAGAGGGTCATCTTCGCCATATTTATATGAGTTCCTTTGATGAAAAATTTGCCCATTTATTTGAATCCAATGTGATTCATATTGATGGCGGTTGCTTGCATTACGAAAAAGTTGCACAAGAGAAAAGGATTGTTGGATTATGATGAAAATCAAATTTAACAAATTTGAACGGGTAGCAGGAGTCTTTGTTCTTGCAGCGATTCTTGGTTCCGCAGCCATCATGGTCAGTGTAGCTGTGAAACAAGGTTGGTTTGATCCGAAGGTCAAATTCACAGCAACCTTCGAAAGTGCCGATGGTATTCACCCAGGTACGATGGTTCAGATGGCGGGATTGAAGGCAGGAAGTGTCGACAGTGTGGATCTGTTATCAAACAATCGGATTCAAGTATCTTTCTATGTTCTTTCAAAATTTCAAGAAAGAGTTCGACGAGATTCCAAAGCCCAATTGATTCGACCATTTATTATTGGTGAAAGAGTTTTAGATATCAGTGTCGGGTCTGATAAGGAAATTGTCTTAAAAGCCGATAGCTCCATTCCAACGACAGAGGCTGTCGATTTAATGACCGTGTTGAGCGGTCGAAAACTGGGACCTTATCTTGAAACGTTGGGATCGATGGTCACCAACTTAAAAAGTCTTGCAGAAGCATTTTTGGATAAAGACAGAACAGAAAACTTTATTCGAATTTTTGATAAAATTGATCCTTTGATGAAGAATTTAAATACGATGTCTTTGGAAGTGATTAAGTTGTCGAAACAAGCGACTCATGATGAAAATCTGAAAACAGTTTTAGGAAACCTTTCTGTAACAACCAATGAGTTGAATGAAATGTTGCCTGCGATGAAAGAAAAAGCTCCGTCTGTGGCCAAGGATTTAGAATCTGTCGTACGCAATTTGGCTGTCTTAACTCAAGAATTTAAAGTTGTTTTGCCGGCTTTGGCTGCAGTAGCTCCCGACTTGCCCCATGCAAGCCGTCGTGCTGTCGAGGCTTTGGATGAGGCCGTTGTGCTCATTAAAGCAATGCAAAAATCGATGTTTATGAGAGGATCTGTGCAGGAAGTTCGTGAAGAAGAGGAAGCTCCGCGAAAGCCAGCAAGCAAAGATAAGTAAAGGAGGATCTTGCTTTGTTGTTTCCGACCATCAGCTTTGGGCTATTTTTCATCATTGTTTTTTTGATGTCTTGGTGGTTGCAAGATCTTCCTGGATTTCGCAAAGTATTTCTTTTGGCATCATCTTATTTTTTTTACTCTACTTTAGATCTGCGCTTCTTGCCACTTTTGATATTGTTTCCATCCGTGAATTGGTATCTTGGACTTCGAATCGATCAAGCCATGGATCCTCATCGAAAAAGATGGATGATTTTTGCGGTGATTCTGAACCTTTCATTGTTATCGGTTTTCAAATATTTTGATTTCTTTAGTTTGTTTTTCAGTCAATGGACCGGACTTCATTTCCCAGTCTTAGATTTAGTACTTCCTTTGGGGATTTCCTTTTATACGTTTCAGGGGATTAGTTACGTTGTAGATATTTATAGAAAAGAACTCAGTGGCAAACAAAGTTATTTGGATGTCATTCTTTTGATCGCTTTTTTTCCCCACTTGGTGGCCGGTCCCATCGTGCGTGCTAAAGAATTTTTACCTCAACTTCAGAAGAATG
>CAZFSX010000322.1:0-3281 GCA_964522115.1 uncultured Pseudobdellovibrionaceae bacterium
AGATGCTCTGAAGGAATGGAGAGGCAAGTAAATATCAGGCCTCTTATTCCTGGAAACTAACTTGCGATTTTGACTTTAGCGTCTTCTTCAGGTTCATATTGTGAATATTCTGTTTTAACTTCAATATTTTCCCCTTGGGCATTGCGGGTTCCAAGGACCTTAAATAGCTGCATGGCTTGACTTTTACCTTTGACTTGAACAGGTCCTGCAAGATCAACCCAGAAGTTTTCACCCACTTTATTTAAAACAGATTCACTGATTAAAAGATCCACACCAAAAGACTTGGTCGAGGACTCAATGCGTGAAGCAATATTCACAGTGTCACCAATCACGGTATATTCCATGCGTTCGTCAGATCCGATGGTGCCAGAAATGACTTTTCCAGTGTGAAGACCCATGCCAATTTTAATGATCGGAAGTTTTTTTCTTAGGCGTCGTTCATTAAAATCAGCAAGAGCTTTGCGCATTTCTAGGCATGCATGCAAGGCATTTTCTGTATCGTGGGATGTGGCTTTCGGAGTCCCCCAGACGGCCATGATGGCGTCACCAATAAACTTATCAACGATACCACCATGTTTATTTATAATTTTCACCATCAGGGCAAAGTATTCATTCAGCATGACGACAACCTCTTCGGGTGATCGATTCTCGCTGAATGCTGTAAATCCGCGGATGTCACTAAAAAAAACAGTGACTTCTTTGGAGCTTCCACCAACCGCAATGTCTCTTTGCAAAAGATCCTCGGCCACAGAAACACCATGAAATTTTCCAAATAAAGCTTTCACTTTGTCGCGCTCTTTAAGTCCATCTGTCATTTTATCAAATGCTTTTGCAAGATCTCCAACCTCATCTTGAGATTGTACTTGTCTCCGGGCTTTGACATCAAAATTTCCTTTCGAGACAACTTTGATTAAGCTTGCTAATTTTTCGATAGGTCCAGTGATACTCATGGAAAACCAAAAAATAAAAAGTATAGAAATAGATAGAACGTGTCCCGAAATTCGATAGGAAAGATTTCTTACTTCAACAGCAGGTTCTAAGATATTTTTTTCACTGACTTCAGAAAATGTTGTTACACCGTAGATGGGACTTTTAACAAAAGCCCCCAGCCAGTAAGAGTTTGTACTTTCATCGATAAATCGAGTTTGCTGTTGAGGTAGAGTTTCGCTCAAAGCTTTTTCAATCAAAGGTTGAAAAGCATCAGAGATTTCATCACCAGCTTGTTCCTTACTTTGAGCTAAAACTTTTCCATTTTTATCTACAATCATCAGCGATTGAATCGAGGATTCAGAAAAAGGGGATTGCAGCAGGGTATTGTAATAATCCGCAATCACAACATGTGTCACTTTGTTCGACTCTTCAGCCAGGGGTACAGCCATGGAAATCATCAGTCGACCATTGGGAAGTTTTGTCTGACGAAGCTCAATGGATTCTTTTTTTACAGAAAGAATATTTAAACCTGCCAATTTTCGTTGTTCATAAAAGTAGGTGTCTGACAGTTGAAATTCTTCTTTCACTTTCTGTTTAATTTTACGACTTAAAAGTTCTGTTCCTTGTGAATCAATTTTCCACACTTCAAGACCAACAAGAGTGCTATCACTTTGAAAGCTTTCTTGAAATTCTCGCTCTCGATCTTTTTTATCAGGATTATTTAAACTGGCTTTTCCAAGAAGCGCGCCTTGAAGGATCAATTTGTCACGAGTGGCATTCAAGATATTATCAACTTGATTTCTTTTCGCATTGGCTTTTTCAAGATTTACAGTGGCCTCTCGTGTAATAATTTTGTCTTGTAAAAGTTGGGTACTTTTCAGCGTGATGGGGATCGTCACGCAAAGAAGAAGAAAAAGAGTCAGTCCGATCAGTTTGGTGGCAATAGGTATTCTCATACAAATCCCTTCGCCTTAAAAGGCATACTCCATAAGTAAATTTAAATAGTGTCCTGTCAACTCGGTTTGATTGTAATCCCCTGATTGAGCTAAAGATTGAGTGCTGGAACCAGAACTTCCTTCTGTCGCTTTGTACGCCAGCGTGTCGCGACGGTAAGCATACCCAACCAAGCCAGTGGCTTTTTTATTCAAGCGATAACTTCCCATCAGACCTATTTGAAAGGAAAGACTGGGGTCAATGGCATTGTCATTAGGGGTTTTGACTTTGAAAAGACTCAGATAAGTATGAGCATTCAGTTGAAAACCAATCTTTGGATTGAATGCATACCAGTATTCGATACCATAATGAGGTCCCACACTTGCAATGCGATCTATCACATATTCACCTGTCGAGTTTGTTGCGTAGATATCCACAATTTCTTTGTAGAATCCACCAATATGGTGTCGAATTTCAGCTCGATCTCCACTGTTGGTTCTGTAGATAATATTCAATTCAGCAGATGGGTAAGTGTAATTTTTCGAATTCAAAATAAATCCACTCAGATCAATAAATCCAACAAATCCAAACGGATGAGTCGGAGATAGATATCCAGCGCCCAATCGTCCAGTTCCTGCGCTGGCCTGAAATGTCGATGTGGCTCCATGTTCTGGGTTGTTTCCTTGAAACTTCACATTGGTGATGAACCAACTGGCTATTCCAAAATAGCCACTGGTTCTATCAATGGAGTTTCGTAGAAGTTGCGAAACTTCGGCTGCTGGGCTTCGATCCCCGTTTTGGACAGGAAAGCGTAGCTCACTCACTTTTGAAGGTTCACGAAGATTCGCTGTTGAGCGAATCTGAAGTTTGTAATCTCCTCCTGGCCATGAACGTGGAAACTCCATCCCTTGGAAGGTCATGTCTTTCGCTGTATAGACTTGTTTATATGTATTTGTTGCGGCATCTCTCTTTTGCAAGAGAAGATCAAATTTTTCACCGAATCTTGGTTTCTTCCACTTCAGTTCTCTGACAAACGCATTATCTGGGACTTCAATGATGGGAGCATCGAGTTTGGGACCTAGTAACTGAATTTTCTTTTTGATTGGATCTTCAGACCCAAGTCCATCCACAGATTTCGCATCTAAAGACCAGGAATAATTTTTTGCCACTTTCAGAGGGACAGAAAATTGATTCGCTTTCAGTTCTTGAGTTAAAAAGGGACTTCCGTCTTCATTGTAAATTGTCAGTTGATAACTGATAGCCCCACCCAGTGGTTCCCATTGAAAGACGACATTGGTGACATCGGGTTGATTTGCAAAAACTTTTTCAGTCATAGGAGCCACAAGTTTTAGTCCTTCAAGTTTAACTTGAAATTCTTCGGGCTTACTCCATTCGCCACCCACACCTCTTTGGTCTTT
>CAZFSX010000323.1:0-3264 GCA_964522115.1 uncultured Pseudobdellovibrionaceae bacterium
AGTGGTAGTTAAGTTGGTTATAACGCCCGCCTGTCACGCGGGAGGCCGCGGGTTCGAGTCCCGTCCGCTCCGCCAAAAGCCGAGTACCATTACAGATGGTAGTCGGCTTTTTTTTTGCCTTTTTCCTGATTCATGGGTCGGGTTCTTCACCAAATGTAGGGGCAGTAGGTGTTTCTGTCATTGATGGAGAACCACCTCTTTCTGTTGTGGATGATTTAAAGAAAGTTAAGGTGTCAGTCGGTTTTTAAATTCACACAGGCCAGACAGCGCTGTGTGAATCTCTTTTTTTATCTTTTTAAGATTTTTTATTTTTGTATCAATTTCTTGATCTTTCTTTTTAAGACGGAGGGTCATTTCTTTTGGACTCAATTTTTGAGTATATAAAAGCAATGACAGTTCCTTGATTTCCTTCAATGTGAAACCTAACAATTTTGCTTGAGCAATCATTTGGATTTGGATGATTTGTTCCTTGGGATATTCTCTGTATCCATTTGCACCACGCGAAGCTTTAGGAAGAACCCCCGTTTTTTCATAAAATCGGATGGTGGTGCTGCTGACACCTGATAACTTCGAAAGCTGCTGTATTCGCATTGAATTCTCCTGACTTGTGGATTGACCTTAAAGTATACTTGAAGGTTTATAATGGAGCAAGTGATCCAAAAGTATTGAAGGAGGATTTATGTTTATTCAATTTTTGAGATCCATTGCTGAAAGGACACCTCCTTTTGTCATGAGGTGGTTTTTTAATATTTATCCTCCCTATCTTGGGGCAGGAATTCGAGTTGTCGAGCTATCTAAAGATCGCAGATATTTGAAGGTTCTTATGCGGCTTCAATTTTACAATCGAAATTATGTGGGGACCCAGTTCGGTGGCTCCATCTATTCTATGACGGATCCACATTATATGTATTTATTGATGAACAATTTAGGATCCGATTATATTGTATGGGATAAGGGCGCCCACATAGACTTTCTTCGACCAGGGAAAACGGATTTAATTGCTGAGTTTCGAATTGATGAAGAGCTACTCAAAAGCATTCGGGAAAAAACACAGTCTGGTGAAAAATACATATTTGATCTACCCGCTCAAGTTTGCGATAGGAACGGTGCCCTGATTGCCACGATGACAAAGACGCTTTATGTTCGCAAAAAAGTAAGGTGTATAGGTAGCATCTAGCTTGAGGTCAATGATCTACTGCTGAGTTGCACACTGAATAACATTTTGACCGAAGTCTTCAGACAATTCCTTCAATGTCACAAGTCGTTGCTTGATGGCACTTTCGATCCAATCAAGGCTGGCGACAGAGATGGCAACCACAGCAACATTTCCAATGGCAAGATTTATTAAAGGTTGAAAGCCCCGTTCAAACTCATCTCGAACTGGTTTAAAATCAATACCACGGCGAATATTATTTTTGATGATCTCTTCTTTGTTCTGAATCAAAATATTTCGCATGGGTTTCGTTAAGCGATTCAATCGAAAAGTGGCATACGCCATGCTTGGAAAAAGTACTGCAGGGCCAGCATAGGTTGCAATCGTGCGTCCCAAACGCAGGCGACTGATTTCATCCAGGGTTGAGTTCATTTCCAGTTCTTCTTTTTCCACTTTTGCACGAAGGGCTTGAGAAGCACGTAGATTTTGGTGGCACAAGGTGCGGGACAGTTGGTTGAATTTTTGCAATTGCTCCTCAGGGCTTAATTTCTGTTCTATAATGCTTTCTGGAGTTGGAGTTTCTGCATGGACTTGAGTTTTTGTAAATAAGCTGATCGAGAAGCTAAGGAAAATGAAGATAGTTTTTTTCATCGAGGGCCTCTTCTGAATTTTTCGTTGAATTTGAAAGTGAATGGCTTGTAGCATAGTTCGCAGTCATTAACTAGATATGTGGTAATATTTACAAGCTAGGGGTTCCAATTTGATGAAGTTGGATACGAAGGAACAGGTGGCCCTAGCTCGAGAGCGGAGGAAGCATGAGTCAGCTAGCATGGATTACGGGAAGTACGGCTGGAATTGGGAAGGCCACAGCTTATTTGCTGGCAAAGCAGGGCTACAATTTAGTTTTGACAGGAAGAAGGCAGGAGCGTTTGTTGGAAATCCAAAAAGATCTCCAGATGAAATATCCCCATCTTCAAATTCATACCTTATGTTTTGATATCCAAGATCGTCAGCAGACACAACAAGTGATCTCTGCTCATCCAGATCTTGTTTCTGCCGCGACAGTTTTGATCAATAATGCAGGATTAGCTAAAGGTTTGGATCCAATCCCTGAGGGCAGTTTCGACGATTGGGAGCAGATGATTGATACCAATATCAAAGGTCTTCTGTTGATGACTCGATGTTTGGTTCCAGGCATGAAGGCTCGTGGCAATGGTCATATTGTCAATATAGGATCGATTGCAGGTCGATGGACTTATCCAGGGGGCGGAGTTTACTGCGCTACGAAGTTTGCCGTCAGAGCGCTGACAGAGGGCTTGCGATTTGATTTGATGGGGTCCAATGTTCGGGTGACCAATGTTGCTCCCGGGATGGTGGAAACGGAATTTTCCGTGGTACGGTTTGGAAATCAGCAGGCAGCCGATAAGGTTTACGCAGGAATGACACCATTGACGGCGGAAGATATTGCCGAGACGATTTTGTGGTGCTTACAGCGCCCAGCCCATGTCAATGTTCAGGAGCTTGTGATTTATCCCACAGACCAAGCCGGCATCCAACACGTCGCTCGCCGAAGTTAAGTTGGAACAGGGCTGCTGGAGTTAAGATTAAGTCCCATTCAATGGCGTATTGGGTTCTCGTGGAAATATAATTTCCATTGGAACATAGCTAGCCATGCCTTTGGGTAATAGTTTTACGCCGAGCTTTTCACATTTATTACGTATCTCTACTTCCTCGTAGCGAGACGTAACAAGAATCGCTTGTTGACCTATTTTCAATTCCTCAATCATCTGTAACCCATTTTTATGTTGTCCTAGGAATTCGTAATCGATGAGGTAAAGTCTGGTTGTTTCAGAATTCATAGATCCGTTGTGGAAATTTAAAAGTTCAGTATATGAGCTTAAAGCTAGGTGATGAATAACCAAATTTTGATGATTGAGTGATTGGATTCGATCTTCCCAGAGATTGTGAATACTTAAGTCATCGTCCACAGAAATTACTTGAGTGCCAGGTGTTATAGCAATTTTATCAATAAACCATATTGGATTCTGTGCTGCAGGTAAGGTAATTGTGACAGTCGTCCCAGATCCTTTTTTGGAGGCAACCTGAAATTG
>CAZFSX010000324.1:0-3262 GCA_964522115.1 uncultured Pseudobdellovibrionaceae bacterium
TTTTGTTCTGAAAAGCTCCTTTGGTTTGCGGAAATTCTGGGATCAGGGGTTTTTGTTGCGTTGGTCAGCTCCACAGGTGGGAGATATTGTTGTCTTCAAATATCCTGAAAACCCTGAAATTTTTTATGTGAAGAGAGTGGTTGCTGGACCTGGTGACTTGATTGAAGTCAAGGATCGAAGGTTGTCTGTCAATGGTGTAGTTGAAGATTTAAAACCATTATCAGGGAAAGATTTGGATCGTTTGCAAAATTTAGGGGTGGATTTACAAGAAGCTCATTATGATTACTTTGAAGAGGGGGCGATGGGGCATCCTGTTCGCTTTATGAAAGATTACACCACAAGAAACTTTGGCCCTTACAAGGTCCCTGATCAATCCTATTTTATGATGGGGGATAACCGAGATGAATCTTCAGATTCTCGTGTCTGGGGTGTTGTTCCCTTTGATCATTTCGTAGGAAAAGTATCTGTCATTTGGTTGTCATGTCAGGATACATTGATATCTGCTCCGATGCTTTGTGATCCCACCAAAATCAGATGGTCACGCATTCTTCAGAAGGTGCAATGATGAAAAAAGGATGGAGAGACTATTTAGAGAATGTTTTAGTGGCCATTTTTTTAGCTCTGGTTGTTCGCACATTTTTGCTGACGGGATATAAAGTTCCAACAAGTTCCATGGCGCCGACGTTGATTCCTGGAGACTTTATTTTTGCCTATAGATTGCCATTTGGATTGCAGATCCCTTTGATGGAAAATAAAATGGGGGGGCGGTCTCCTCGTCGTGGAGAGGTTGTTGTTTTTCGTTATCCGGATCAGCTGCGAACAAGTTATGTAAAAAGAGTCATTGGGCTGCAAGGGGATCGTATACAGATTGAAAATGGTGAACTGAGTATCAATGGAAAAAAAGCCCAATATATGCCTGCTGAAAAAGGATGGGTTCCCGCAGGAATGCCGGCGTTAGGAAAAGATGTTGAAGCTTACCGTGAAAAAACAGAATATTCAGATCAAGTCGTTTTGTTTCAAAAGGATTTTCAGAGGAAAAACTTTGGTCCCATCGTCGTACCTCCTGGAGAAGTTTTTCTTCTAGGTGACCATAGGGATGTCAGTGATGATTCCAGATATTGGGGAACAGTCCCTATTGATAAAATCGATGGGCATATTTGGTTGATTTGGATGTCTCTTGATTCCAGAAAATTCAGTGGAGTGTCGTCAGGGTTCAAAGTCCGCTGGGATCGCTTAATGAAAGTGGTCCAGTAGACGATATCCATGGTTCTAAAAAAAGAACAAATCGTTGAATTTCCAATGGGTCTTGAGGTGATCCGGTTTCCCATTGTCGGTGTTCAAGTACATGACCATCTTTTTCTTCTTTTAAAAAATAGTGACCTATTCTTTGAATCTGTCCCTGGGTATTCAGGACATACAGCCACTGATCGATTTCCCACTGGTTTTTTTCGTTCAAAACCCAATGTTCAAAAACAGCATGATACTTCCAGGCATGGAACTGACCTTCCAGGTCCTGGGCTCCTACAGCACTGATATATTTTGCCCAGTGAGTTTGATCCTTATCTGTGGGATGAAAGTAGGAAAGAGTTCTGTACGTTCCATCGTACGAATCCATATCAGTTCCATTTTGAAGAATATTGCGAACAAGTTGACTCCAAGATTCTTTTGAAAGATCCATTTGCTGGGCAAGAGCTTGCGTGGAAGAAAAAGATAAAAGAGAAAAAGATAAAATCAAAATTGCATTTAAGAATCCGCATTGAATTCGAATCATGGATCTTCCCCCTTGTGGATACATTCTTCCAAGATAGATCTTGGATCTATAGAAAGGCTAATGAAGAATGGGAAGCTTGCCAAGAAGGAAATTGTGAAGATGAAGATCGTCGTCGGAAAATATCTTTTTTTGTCCAGTTAGTTCTTCAGTTGTTTTAACCCCTCATTTACAATGTCCATCGAAATAGTTTTTTCAAAATCACGGACTTGTTCGAAGGCTTGTTGACGAACAGAAAGTGGAAGAGCTTCTGAAGCTAAGATAAAGAGACATTTATTTTCCTTGTCCATATGGGATTGAAGGAGTTGGCGGTAGTTTTGTAACATACGAGCAAATGTCTCATCGATAATGTTTTGTTGCAGTCGGGATTTTAAGAAATGAATGGCGGCGGCTCCAGCCTGATGTTCTTCAATGGGAATTCTGAGAGGGCTTTGATTTTTTAGAATCTGATCTATGACTTCTTTAGGGTGTTTACTTGCAGGCCTACCCATCACATCAAAGATGGGATTCACAGGGTCTCGATTCAATTTCATTCCCATAAAAAAAGTGCATTGCGGTCCTCCTTGATTCAACGCAGGGCTTTGAGCAAGAAGAGGAAACAAAATATCCTCTTCTTTCCCATGATGAAGTTGTTCCACAAAGATAGGAATAAAATTCATGAGTAAGTTTAAATAGCCAGGGTCCCAAGATGAGGGAGCTTCCGACAAGAGTGTGTCTAAGTTTGAAATAAGGCGGGCCACATCTTTGTGTTCATCGATCAAGTGTTGAATGATTTCCATGGATTTAAATCCTTACTTGGGTTTGATAACGTGATTCCTCTAGTGATTGTAAAGCTGACTAGTGAAGAAAATCACTAAGTAAAATCTGAAGACAAACTTAACGGCAAAGCAAAAATATTTTTCGAGCTAAAAAGTCTCATGAGAAGATGGGTTAATTCAGCTCGGTGAATCTAAGTATGGGGTAGAGCAGTAAGTTTTTCTCTTGCAATTTTTTAAAAAATGCATTGGTCTAAAAATTGCAAATAAAGCAAATCAAAAACAGAATACAGCGAAGGAGAGTTATGCTTTCAAAGTCGGCAGCAAGAAGATTTTTTCTTGTAGGGACGGCGGTATGTGCAGGGGCGTTTTTATTGCTCACGTTAGACACTATCAAACAGGTTCCTACTCAAACAAAATCACAAAATATCACAGAGGAAGTCCGTCGAGGTAAAGACCTTTGGGATAGCAACAACTGCATGGGTTGTCATACGCTTTTTGGAGAGGGAGCTTACTATGCTCCAGAATTGACCAAAGTTTATGAACGTCGTGGTGAAGGTTTTATCCGACAAATGCTTAAGGATCCTCAAGCGATGTATCCTGGTCAAAGAAACATGACAAACTACAAATTCAATGATCAGCAGATTTCGGATTTAGTAGCTTTTTTCAAATGGGCCGGAGATGTCGATTTAAATGGATTTCCTAAAAAACCAGATTTAGGACAGGTTGCTGTTTCTGA
>CAZFSX010000325.1:0-3257 GCA_964522115.1 uncultured Pseudobdellovibrionaceae bacterium
TTTGTGAAAAACCCTTCGGTAAATTTGAGCAGTGTTCTTGGATTTGTGATTTGCCAGCAAAAATGAAAACAGGAAACAAATCCGTGTCTTTGAAAAAAAACGACTGTGATTTGAGTCAGGAAGGCAGTCAGTGTTTGCGTTACAAATGCGATGCCAACGGAGATTGGATCTTGCAAGAAGCTGAGCCCAAACAGCGAGCACGCTGTGAGAAAAAGCCTTGGGTGGGGACTTGTCCGTGAAGGTGGAAGTTCAATGGAAGGGTCTTTGGGATTATGAAGACTTTTTGAAAGCACAAGAAAAGCGACATGATGAAATATTGCGGAATATTTCTGGTGAAGTTTTGTGGGGATGTGAGCATCCCCCTGTCATTACGCTGGGACGTCGTGCCTCGTTGGAAGAAGATATTTTAGATCCTCAGATTCAAATTCCAGTTCTTTCTGTGGATCGCGGGGGGCAGGCCACTCTTCACTCTCCGGGGCAGCTGATGATTTATCCGATGGTGAATTGGTCTGCTCGAAAAATTGGTCCGCAAAAAGTTGTTCAAGAAATTCATCGTATCACAGAAGAAATCGCTGCGGAGTATGGTCATCAAATTTTGAAGGACTGTGATCAGGTGGGAGTCTATACAGATGAAGGTAAGTTAGCCTTTACAGGTTTACGCATGGATCGAGGTATCAGTCGTCACGGCCATTCCATCAACGTCAGCAATGATTTGCTTTTGTTTCAAAAAATTCGCAGTTGCGGAACAAGGAATGCATCCTTGGTGCATCTGCGAACACACTTGTCTTTAGAAGAACTCTTTCAAAAATGGTCACAAAAGTTTTCTCAATGGCTACAGTCCACTAGTTCTTTTTGAATTGGATTTTTCCGCGGACTTGGATTTGATTTTGAATGGAAATTCCCAGCAAAGAAGGCGGAGTGATTTTAAAATCAGATAGAAGCAAAGGGATTTGAAATTTTAAGTCCAAATTGGAAAAACTTTTTTCATATTGAAATTTTTGTGCAGAGAGCTTCTGTCGAACTCCTGCCCAGCGGATATCCAAATCAGCCATTAGTTCTTTGTCTTTCCATTCCGTGACATCACCTGAAATTTCAATGTCGGGGAATTCTTTGGCTTGAGTCCGTATCATCAGCTCTTGATCGCGCTGACTTTCGGCAGACCGAAAGCTAGAGTTGGCGATTTTGAATTGAAAATGACACCTCTTGTCTTCGCATTGAACGCCGCCTCGAAGATCTTTGGAGTCGACCTCGACATCGTGCATGGGATGATAAACTTTATAGGTGATCACGGATTGAACCGGGGTCCAGGATCCCGAAAGAAACCACTGGGCCACAGCCTGATGCGGTAGAAGCAGGCTGTGGAGAAAAAGTGCAATGCCCATCGTGGAAAGGGTTTTCGCGCAGCTACTTTGCATAGATTGTAAGCAGTTCTCGAACGGCTGCTATCTGAGAAGTGACGCCTGAGCTATCTTTGTTCGCATGAAACTCTGTCAGCTGACGAAGCATATCGATGCAGCGAAGACTGGTGGACATAAAGGCGGTCATATCTCGTTGCTTCAAAGCTGAAGACGAGATGTTACTTTCTAAGTTATGGACCAAATCGGCATAGTCTGTGTAGCCAACGGCACGAGCTGAACCCTTCAGGGAGTGAAGACTGCGATTCACTTCGATCAGATGCTGGGGATTTTTATCTTTCTCCATATCCAACAAATGACTCTCAGCGTTTTCCAAAAGATCCTGACTTTCGGTGACAAAGTCTTGGCGCAAAGATTCTAGAAATTCATCATCAGACATACTCATGGTGCGGCTCCTTAGAATTTATTCTGAGGTAAGATTTGGGAACAAAGCAAATGTTAAATGAAAAAACTTGATTGAGTCATCGAGTCGTCGTTAACATGATTGAAAATTGGTATCACCTTGCGTTCAAGGAGTAGGAAGATGCCCACCGAAAAAAAAATCTATGATCTCGTGATTGGTGGTGTTCCCTTCAAACTCAAAACTTTTCATGATGAACAAAGGGTGAGTGAATTGGTCACATTGGTGGACCAAAAGATTTCCCAGGCGATGGATTCAACCAAGACTGGCTCACTGCAAAGTGCGGCCATTCTTGCTGCTCTCAATATAGCCGAAGAGCTTCTGACTTTGAAGCTAGCGGCCTCGCGTGAGCTCGAGCGTCTTGAACAAAAGGCGACGAAGCTGTCCTTCGATCTGGAAAACACCAATTTTTTTAAAGGAAATGTCTAACTCGGGTGAGTCTTTATCATTGGGTCAGCAAAAGAAGCAGTGGCGGCTTTTTTTGCGTCAGCAACTGGCAGATTTTCAAGCTGCTGTGGGCGCAGGTCATCGTGATCTTCGCCGTGAGCAGGAAAAATTGCTGAGCTTGTTGCAGGATCTATTGAAAAAAGAAAAGGGAAACTGGGCGATGTATATTGCTCAAAATCCTGAACCAGACTTGATGGGTTTGGCCCAAGCTCTGCCGGAAATTTCTTGGTGGGTGCCGCGGGCGATTCCCTGTGTTTCTGATACAGATCCTTTGCGGGAAAATTCCAAGAAAGTTCGCTTTCGTTTGGAATTCACTCCCATCCAGGATTCTCGTGAGCAGGGACCATGGGGCATCCCTCAAGCTTCTGTTTATCCAGGTCAGCAGATTTTGCAGATCAAGGATTTGCAGGGAATTCTGATTCCGGGGTTAGGTTTTGATAAAAATGGCACTCGTTTGGGGCGTGGTCAGGGAATTTTTGATCAGGCTTTGGCGGGATGGAACGGTAAAAAAGTGGGTGTATGTTGGGATGTGCAAATGGTCACAGAACTGCCCAGGGAATCACATGATCAAGCAATGGATTATGTGGTGACTTGTCGGGAAGTTTTCTCAATACCCTCGGGTGAAGGAATGGAAAGAGGTTAAAAAATGGAAATCGTGATTGCCAGTTTTGCAGGTCTATTTTTAGGTGGAATCATCGTCTTTATGGTGAAGAGGATTCAAGATGAATCTAACAAAAAGTCCGCCAAGGTCGAAGCTGAAAAAATAGTTCAAAGAGCAAAAAGCGAGGCCGCTAAAATTGATAAGGATTCGAAGGCAAGGGCCAAGGATTTTGAGGCGCGCGCTCGAAAGAATGTTGAAGCAGAAATTCTGAAACAAAAGAATAAGTTGAAAAGCCAAGAAGGTCAGTTAGAAAAAAAACTGAAGGATTTGGATGATAACTTCAAAGGAAAATTAGAAGATCTGGAAAAAGACAAAAATCTTTTGAAAACGCGTG
>CAZFSX010000326.1:0-3249 GCA_964522115.1 uncultured Pseudobdellovibrionaceae bacterium
TGGAATTATCTTTCATCAGTTCTCAGCGAAGATTTCTTTTCTTTTAGATGGGATTTCATTTTTAATCATTGCAATTTCCATGAGCTATATCTTTCGAAAGCATGCAGAAGGACAAACTTGTGCCTCTCAAAAAATGAAATATATTTCTTACAAAGGAAAAATCAGAAAATTTACTCAGCATGAGATTTTCAAGAAAATTATAATTATTTTTGCTTGCGGATGGGTCAGTACAGGAGCATTTTTCGCGCTTGAAGGTGATTATGCTCAGCATTATTTGAAGGCTTCTGACTTTCAATTAGGACTCCTATTTGCTTTTGCAACCGTAGGCTCTTTTTTTGGTCAAGTGATCATTCGCAGAAATCCTGCTTTGTCTGACCCCTCAAAATTAAAATGGTTTGTATTCATCGAAATTGCAGGAGTTTTGTTCTATGCTCTGACGGGAAATATCCTTATGGCTTTGGTTGGAGTTGTGATTTATGGGGGCTGTTTAAGTCTTCGAAATATTTTAGTCTCTTCATGGATTCACAAGAATATTTCTCGAGATGACCAATCAGTGGCCTTTCGCCAACAGAACGGTCTTGCAAATTTTGCGATGATGACGGCCATGGCATCAGCAGGTCCAATCGCCTTATCCATGTCATCAAGAGCTACGATGATTCTGTTTTGTATATTCGCGTTGACAGGGTTGTGCTATGCTTTACTTCGACGAAATCAGAAACCTGCTGCCACGGGGGCTTTGGGCAGTTTATAAAATTTTTATGAGTATTGAGCTATGGATTTCACCTTTAGATTATTGAACTTGAAGAATGTTGAATCATCCCTGAATTTCAAAAGTCTTTAGATTCAATCCCCTTCAAGATAATCAAGAGAATGTAAAACTTTGCTTTATTCTCATGAACATCTATCTATGTTTTAAAAATTCTATCTTGCAACTCGAAAATGGGGCTGGCATCATCAACCCAGGGGGTAATGATGAATCGTAGACGTTTTATCTGGGGAGCTATTTGTAGTGTTGGTGCTTCACTTCTTGCAGTGAGCCCGCTGAAGGCCTATGCGAAAAATGAAAATGAAGATCATGATGGCGCTCATTGCTATGGTGCTTATGGTGCCTATGGTAGATTCGGAAGATATGGATCCTATGGTCGTCATGGGGCCTATGGAAGCTATGGCAACTACGGGTCTTTCGGGTCCTACGGAGCTTACGGGTCTTACGGTGCTTACGGAGCCTATGGGCCGTATGGTGCCTATGGAATGTATGGATACGGGCCTTATTATGGTTATTCGCTCGAGGATGTTATTTCTTTGTTAAAAGTGAAGGATCGTTCAGTCGCTTCAGATTCAGCGATACGTCGGATGCCAAACAATTACTTTGAAACAATGACGAATAAAAAACATTAGAGCTGATTTCAAGTGTCGATTTTGTCCCAACTTAAAAAAGAATTGAAGCAGCGATTTGATTTTGCTTATCAAGGGGCCCGTTGGAGATATGAAAAACGGGCCCTTGCTCATTTTCTTCAATCTTGTCCATTGAAGTGGCAACCTAAATTTTCAATTGTGATTCCAACATATAATATTCCGATCTTGTATCTGCAAGAATGCGTAGAAAGTATTCAAAATCAATCTTATACAAACTGGGAAATTTGCTTTTGCGATGATGCAGATCCTTTGTCTGAATGTACAAATTATCTGCGTCAGTTGAGTCAGAAATTTCCGAATCAAATCAAGTTACAAATTCATGAAAAAAACCAAGGAATTTGCGCAGCCACAAAAACGGCTTTAACTTTGGTCACTGGGGATTATGTCTTATTTGTGGATGCGGATGATCGATTGCACTCAAAAGCGCTTCAGTGTTTAGCCCACGCTATCGATGATTCTACTGTGGATTTTCTTTATACCAATCACGACTATATGACGGATTGGGGTCTTCGTGTTCATCCAGTGATTAAACCAGGCTGGAGTCCTGAATTGTTGATGCATGTGAATTACATCAATCATCTTACCTGCATTAAAAAAAGCTTAATTGATCGTCATGGTCATTTATATTTTCAAGAGTATTCCACAGGAGCCCAGGATTGGGATCTTTGTTTACAGATGATTCATCATGCTGAAAAAATTCGACACGTACCCTTGATTTTATATCATTGGCGAGCACGACCTGGATCCATGGCAGATCAGCCTGCTGCCAAACCATGGGCGGTTCAAAATCAGTTGGAGGTTCGAAGAGTTTTTGCAAAAACATTGGGACCTCATCTGGAATTCAATACGCAAACATGGTCGTATCAAACATCTTCTTCCACCGAGATTCGGTATTTTTCGTTTAATAAATTGTCCAATGTGCAGAGTTTGTTGAATGAGATCAAAAAAAATACAGAAGTACAAAATGGAAATTGTATTTATATTTTTCATTCTGATCAAAATTCAGCACTTGAGTTGAAGGATTTGACCACGTATGCTCAACTGACTCATGTAGGGTGTGTTTGGCCATTCTCAGATTCTGGGCGAACCGCTTACACTCTTCATGAAGGCGATCAATTAGTTCCTATTTTGGGTCATCGAAGTAGCTTTTCAAGTTATACAGGAAATGTTTTAACTGGACCCTTGAATGGTTTGGCGATTGAGAAAATAAAATTAAATAACATTCTTCAGTGGATGGATACTCATCTGACTTCCCCGGAATGGACTTCAATTCTTTCCTCTAAAGATCCCAATGTTCTTGGGGCAGTTTTTGGTTTGGTTGCTCAAATGTTAAATTTTAGAAATATGAGTTGTGTGAATGTTCGATATTCTCAAGAATTGAGTCCTGTAGACCTGGCACCATCCTTGTTGCCAGGGGTCGATTGTTATGTGTGAATATTTATAAAAGTGATTTATCTTTTTTTATCAGTTCACGAAGATCATCATAGGCTCCTGAAACATCCACATTAGGCAAGGCTAAATCATCTAATCGCTCGATCTCCTGATCCATTTCTTTGCAAAGTTTTTGATATTGAATTTTCCATGCAGAAACAGGTATGCGACCTAAGTACATTTGAACAGTGATTTTTTGAATTTGTTGATAAAGAGAAAGTGCTTTTTCAAGGTTGTCCCAGTCTTCTTTATCTTTTCCTTTCAATGCGATCTCGGAACGTGTGCTTAAAACGTTAATAGCTGCCAAAATATTAGAGAAGATAATTTTTTGGCGTCGATGAATAGATTCCCAAACTGGATCTTTGATAAGATTTGCTAAGCTTTGATTTTGAAATTTAAGGA
>CAZFSX010000327.1:0-3247 GCA_964522115.1 uncultured Pseudobdellovibrionaceae bacterium
TTGGGAAAGGGCCTTGAAAATAGATGATTTTTGCTTCTGGATGATCCTGCACCATCACCTGAATGCCTGGTTGTTTTTTACCTTCTAAAGTCACCGTACCCCAGACATATGCATCGTTGTTTGTTGGCTTACTTTCTGACTTTTTATCAAAATCTTTTGCTGTCTGAACCATTGCGTGAATGGTTTTTGTCGGGAACACAGGCAATGAAACATCCATCCCTGTCGTCACTGTAGCCACAGAAGGATAATGATCTTTCGCTTCATAACGAACGAGCGCCCATGACTTTGTTCCAATATCTTGAATTTCAAATTCCCCAGAGGCATCTTGAGCTTCTGAAGCGGGAAGAGAAGATTCCACACTTCCGCGAACTGGTTTCTTTTTATCTTCGTAGTAACCAGAATAAGAAAAGCCCGAAAATGTTTTTTTCCTTGGACTAATCGCTATCGTATTTTGCTTGCGGTCTTTCATGGATTCTGTATTAGGAACTCGAAGATATCCTTCTCCAAGAATATCTCCTTTTTTATTTGTCAGCTCGGCTTTCAAATATCCACGCTGTCGGCCCATCTGAATTTGATATGTCCAATTGGAAGCATCAATTTTAGCTGTTTCTTGAGGAAAATTATCTTCATACCGAGTGACCTTAATATGATCGTCTGGCGTAATTCCAAGCCCCCCCGTCAGTTCGATAAAACCTTCCAAACTTGGCAATGGGTTTCGAACTTCCTTGCGTGGTTCCTCTGCTGTGAATGCTTGTGCGTTTGGTTGAGAATCCGCTGCAACATAGATCTTCGTGCCGAAGCTGCTGGTTGGAATCGTTTTTTCCTTCGCTGGTTCGCGATTGAGCGTTGATCCTTCTTTTTCTAATTCTTTTTTTACATAATCATGAAAACTTGGAACTTCCCAGTCTTGCTGCAAGACTTGATGTTTTCGGTCTGCCTCAAGCAATCGACGTTTTTGTTCTTTTGGAAGACTGTTCATCCATGCTTGATATTCAGTATCTTGATTTGCTATCTGCTGGTTGGAATCGTTCAGCGGTTGATCCCAGTGCTGAGGCCCTTGAAATTTCATACCAGCAAAATTCAAAACTCGATAACGACTGCTTTGAATAATTTGACTTGCTGAAATGACCTGTGTCGCATTCAAGCTATTCCACCGGTGATACTGTGATGGCTTTTTTTCATTCACAGTATTTGCCTGCAAAAATGCAAATCGTGGAGGGGAATCTTTGACGATTTGAATTCGAAGGCCTTCATGGAAAAAACGAAATTGTTGTACTTGAATTGAAGAAGGACGCAATAACACCAACACAAACAGTGTTGCTGCTACTAAAAGAAAATAATCTTTTCTTGTCCATGAAAAACCCATCTTCCGTCCTTGGAATGATCAATCCTTCTTCAGATTGTGTTTCTTTATTGTAGCTTAGAAAGGGCGAAAATCGTCAATAAGGTTGCGGTTCTCGCGACCTTGGTGAAGCTTCTCTCGAATCTCCGAGACCAATCGTTTGGCCAGTTTTTCATCATCTTCAATGTTCACATACCGACTAGAGTCCTTTTCCTCGACCTGGACTGTAATACGAAGGTCGTAGGGACGACGATCACCAAGAATATCCATTTCAGCGTAACAACGACGCTTAGATGTTTCAGGATTAAATTTAGGATCTTCATTGCAAGAGAAATAGTCAGAGATAAAACTTCGTTGACCTTTTGTTTCCTTACGCGGTTTTCCCATAACAGCAACGATGGCTCTTTTCCAATCATTCAAAGTCGCTTGTTGATCACTGACAGTCACTCCTGCCAATTGACATCCGCTTGTCAAAAGAACTGTTAGGGTAAATAGAATGAATACCCTTTTTTTTGAAACGAATTTAAAAATCATTTTTATGATCCTTCATTCAGCATCAAAAGAGCCCGACCTTGGCTGACAAAGTCGCCTTGGATTTCCTCATGGTGTTGAACATCCAGCTCTTTCAGTTTTGATTTTAATATGGGGTGAATGTAATCTCCCCATACCTCGGAAGCGCACTGTAGTATGTAGTTGTCAGAATGCAAGGCCGGATGCGGCAGGGTCAATTCCGGAGACATTTTAAGCTCATCTTGAAACCCTAACAAATAAAGTCGGCGCTGAAAAATTTCATTTTGAATTTCAATATTTTCAAGCTCCAGCAATCGACTCAACAACTGCTCCGAATTTAGACTTGTTTCAATTTTCATCACACTCATCAAATAAGAATCAAATTTTTTTTGGAATCTTTTTGTACATTTGAATAAAGATGAAATAGCAAGAATATCTGCAAAATCAGAAATATTTCCAATTATTTTTTTTTGTGTCTTTTCGCCACCTACAATATCTGACTGAAGACAGATTAACGCTTTATTTTCCATTACCCTTGCCCCTGACTTAAAAAACTTTCCATATCATAGTAGCCGAATGGATACCGGATGAGTTGCTGGGTTAACATCAATGCCCCTTGAGCAAATAGCTTACGATCTGTTGCTTGATGCTGTAGAGTTATTTCTTCATACTGACCTTTGATTTTTAAAACATGAGTTCCGATCACGTTGGATTCACGAAAGCTTTCCACGCGGACTTGCTTTCCTTTGATCAATTGTTGGATTTTTTCAGTCCACCTTCGCGCCGTACCGCTAGGAGCATCTTTTTTTTGGATATGATGTGTTTCCTGAAGGCTCCACTGATAGTCTTTAAGACCTAAGGCCAATAATGGAAACAGCGTTTCAATGATTCCAACGCCCAGGCTTGTATTCGGCGTCCAAAGAACTGGAGCAAATTTTGAATAGTCTTTCAGTGCTACCACCGTGGCATCAGATAAGTTTGTCGTTCCTGTTAATAAACACGGATACTTTTTTTCCTTCATCATTTTTTGTAATAACTGCAACAAAAACTGATCGTGAGAAAAATCGATCCAAATAGGATGCGAATGAGATAAAGGACTTAGCATGGAGGTGCGATCTAAAATACATCCCAAAGTCAGCTGTGGGTCTAATCCAAGCAAAGCTTGAATTTCTAATCCCATTTTTCCTGTGGCTCCAGAAAGAAACACTTTTGTTTTCATCTTAACCTTTCAATAGTCCACATCGAATTAATAGTTTCTTCATTTCTTCTGCTTTGTTCAATTCTAGCTCAACAAGAGGTAACCGACATTCTGATGTATCTAAAATTTTTAAAAGTTGAAGTGCTTTTTTAACTGGGATCGGGTTGCTTTCAACAAAAAGATAATTAATTAAATCT
>CAZFSX010000328.1:0-3245 GCA_964522115.1 uncultured Pseudobdellovibrionaceae bacterium
GTTAGTTTAAATATGGCTTCACAGACGAATTGGTCAGTTCATGGACTTTCAGGTAAGCCAGCATTAAATCGCGTCGGTATTCAAGATTGCGAATGCGTGTATCCAGAAGTCTTTCCGATGCCGTCACCATGTCAGGCGAGTTTTTAACACCGCGTTTGTATTCACTCAGTGTGATTTTATAGTATTCTTCTGAGCGATTGAGATTTTTTTCTTCAATGGCCAGGCGCTGATGAAGGGCCTTGATCTGGCTGAGCGACATATCGAGTTCGGCAACCATGGAGATTAGTTTTTGTTCCAATATCATTTTTTTTCCAGCCAAATTGGAAAGAAGTGCCCGTTGAGAGTTTGTTGATGAGAGACCGGAAAAGATCGGGATTGTGGCTTTCAACATCACAGAGTAATTGTCATTGTCTTGATAGATCTTTTCTTCGTTCGAAAGTTTTCCAAATTTTGCCTCGATATCCAGACGAGGTAAAAGTTCAGCGGATAATATTTTCTTATCCAATTCAGACGATGCAATTTCAGTTTGGATCTCAGCAAGTTCCAAATTATTCTGAGTCATATTATTGATCGATTGATCTCGATCAAAATGAATTTCTTGGTGGGTTAAATGACCTTTAAAATCAATTGGTCCAGAATCAGTTTTTCGAGAAAGGGCGACGTCCAATTGCCTGGATTTTTGTTCACGTTCTTGATGCAATAAAATTAGATCAGACTTTAAAGTCGATTCCCGAAGCTCAAATTCGATGACATCAGCTTCCGAAGTAAAGCCGGAATTTTTTTTAGCAATGGCCATCTTCATTTGCTCTGCATTCATGGAAATGGCTCGTTCTTTCAGGGCAATACTTTCCAAAACAAAAAGCATTTCATAATACAGACGGGTAATGTCTCTGTGGATCTTGGACTTAATGAACATTAGTTTTTTCTGTTGAAAATCTTTGGCGATTTTTACTTTTTCAATTTCAGCAGAATGGGCTCCACCATTGTATAAATTCCATTCCGATTTTCCATAGAAAGATGTGCCTGAGTTTTTTTCAGAATCCAATTTTGTATTCAAAGTTTCCGACTGAATGAAAAAAGCAGGAAAATATCTACCGTATAAGCTTTTCAGAAGGTATTCCGAAGATTGAATGGATTCTTCAGCTTGTCGCAATTCAAGGTTATTTGTTTCTGCTTCTTTGATCAGTTGATCAATGGTTTGCTTTCCTTCGTTCGGATGGTCTGCAAAACAGAAATTAATGACAAAGATAATAAAGGCAAAATATTTATAATAACCTTGAAATGGCATAGAAACTCCAACAACTACTGTGGCTCAACATTGAAAGTGAGATGATCTTTTTTCCCTTGATAAGTCATTTTAATTTCCACAGTGTAGCGGTAAGCACCTTCCGCATTCACTTTGCCTTCGAAGAAGTCAGCGGAACTCATTAGTTTGATATTTTCAGATCCGCTTTTTTTGGGAAACTTCACTTTGGCTTCCAATGATATTTCTTTCGCCGGGACAACCTTCATCTCATGAGTCAAAGGATAAAGTTTAAATCCATCCTTGTCAGAAACTAATTCCAAGTAAAGGCTGTCTGTGCCTTTGACTTGTCCTCCGTGTGGCGCAGAAATGGCTCCTGGAGTTTTATTATGTCCTTCATGGGCTAAGCTGTGGAATGATCCCAGCGTAAAGACAGCAATTGCGGCGAGTATTTTTTTCATATTTCCCCCTGAATTAATGGTTGGTTGATTTCAAATCCATTGATTGAAATTCAATGTTTTTTTGAGCTGACTTCTTTCCAAATCGAAAAAAAATGGTTGGAGTGACAAACATATCCAACAATGTCGAACTAAGAAGCCCCCCCACAATAACGACGGCGACAGGATGCAGGATTTCTTTTCCAGGCTCCCCCTTGGCTAATACCAGGGGCAGAAGTCCAAGAATGGCCGTTAAGGCTGTCATCAGGACAGGAATCAGTCGTTCTAAGGATCCACGAATAACCATTTGCTTCGAAAATTGTTCCCCTTCAAATTTCATCAGATGCAAATAATGAGAAATCATCATGATTCCGTTCCTGCTTGCGATTCCGCACAGGGTAATAAATGCCACCATCGTTGCAACAGAAAAAGTTTTATCTGTTAGGTAAATAGCGACAAGGCTACCGATCAATGCCATTGGAATATTCAGCATAATCTGTAGAGCGATCCAAGACGTTTTAAAATGTGCGTACAAGACAACAAAAATGCCGATTAAAGATAAAAAGCCCAGCAATAAAATCAAACGGCTGGCTGATTTTTGACTTTCAAATTGTCCTCCGTATTGAATGAAATATCCTTCTGGAATTTGAATTTGTTTCGAAATTTTTGATTGGATTTCTTGAACTAAACTATCTAGATCTCTTCCCGATGCATTTGCTGAAACTACGATTCTGCGTTGGGCATTTTCTCGATTGATTTGGTTCGGCCCTTCTGATTCATAGACATCGGCAACTTTGTCCAGAGTGACTCGGCGTCCGTCAGGCATAATTTTAAGAACAGTTTTTTTCATCAACTCTAAATTGGCTCTTGATGCATCATCGAATCTCATGAAGACATTGAATGTTTTTTGTTGGTCAACGATCTGAGCAATCACTTCACCATTCAATGCCTTTTCAAGAGTTTCAGAAAGGACTCCAGGTACAATGCCGTATTCGCTGGCCTCTTCGCGCAAGAGTTGAATTTTTACTTGGGGAATCAGAACTTGCTGTTCAATTTGCAAATCGACCAAACCAGGAAGTCCTTCCAAGTTTTTGAAAATTTCTGAAGCTTTCATTCGAAGCGTTTTTAGATCTGGTCCAAAAACTTTAATGGCAATTTGAGCTCTGACTCCTGAAAGCAGATGATCTAATCGATGCGAGATGGGTTGTCCTACGCTGGAGTAGACATTCGGAAGAGTTTCTAGTTTTGTCCTTATTTCATTCAGGACAATTTCTCGTGGGCGTCCTTCTTTTTTGAAGTCCACATCAATTTCAGAATAATGAACACCTTCCGCATGTTCATCCAATTCGGCTCGGCCCGTTCTGCGTGCCACGGATTTAACCTCCGGAACACTTAAGATAAGTTCTTCGGCTTGAGTTCCTGCAAGATTGGATTCATTCAAAGAAATTCCGGGTTGAGAAAGAACATTGATGGTGGCAGTTCCTTCATTGAACTTGGGTAGAAAATCGCGTCCCATCAAAGGAATCAGCGCAAGAGATCCAATCAGTAAAGCCATAGATACTGTG
>CAZFSX010000329.1:0-3242 GCA_964522115.1 uncultured Pseudobdellovibrionaceae bacterium
AAACTTGTGGTATCACCTTTTGCGAGGCAAGAATCAATTGGGCCCTTTCTCCAAGAAGTAGTTCTAGAGCAAAGGACGGAATGGGTGGAAGACAGATAGTTCCTAAGCTTTGGCTGATCACTTCAGCGAAATCTTTTTGTCGAACAGGATCTGGACTGACAAAGTTGACGGGTCCTTGGATTTTATTGTTCTGCAGACAGAATAAGATGCCTTGTAAAAAATCATGAATATGCATCCAACTCATCCACGGGTTATGAAAACCAATCGGTGCACCAACATGATATAAGAAGGGTTTGATCATGACAGGAAAGGCTCCCTGTTTTGGATCCAAAATAACTCCAAGTCGGGCTTGGATCCATCGTGTGCTTTGAAAAAAAGGATCCTTAGTAAAAGCGAAAACACTAGATTCCCATTTTTGGCAGACTTCACTAAGGAATCCAGTTCCTGCAGAGCTGAACTCTGTCAAAGATTCTTCTGTGCGATCACCGTAAAATCCAATGGCAGAAGCGCTTAAAAAAATAGTTGGGGGATTCGCTTTCGCGATTTTGAAACATTGAAGCAGTTGATTTGTTGTTTCTGTTCGAGATGAAAGAATTCTTTTTTTCGCAGAATTTGTCCATCTTTGATTGATGCTTTCGCCTGCCAAATGAATGACTGCATCGATCGGTGTTTGTTGAAGAAGGGAAATCAGATTTTCATTCCCATAGTTTTCTAAATCTGCCTGGATAGACAAGCATGGAAAAGCTTTATTCAGTTCTTTACTTTTTGAAGCAGAACGAACAAGAACCACCAACTGATGTCCTTGGGCTGTTAGAAACTTTCCAAGTTCATATCCTAAAAATCCAGTGGCTCCTGTAACAAGAATGCGCATATGGAATCATCCTTTATGTTAGGTATGATTCCATATTCCTCTGAAAAACTAAAATGTGCAACTTGGTGTTTGATTATTTGAATGGGTCACAATCATAGTTGATTTTCAGTTTAGTTCCATAGGGGATACGTGAAGCAAAAGTGATCACGTTTCCTTGAACAGAATAGTCTTTGCTTGTGATGTTGAAAGATCCGTCGGCAGAAACGACGCTGACGTTGGTCGGTTGACTGCATTGCAACTGGTGTGGAGGAAGATTGGCAACCACAGATCCTGCAATATTGCTGATGGTAGCACTGTAGTCATTGGCACAAATGCTGTTGACGGAACCGTTGGTTGCTGTTGCTCCTTGAATATAACTGACAGCAGGTGATCCGGTTGCTCCTTGCATTTGAGCTGCTTGCTGGGATTGGCATGTGCTATCACCTGGCTTGACACCGATCACATGAATCATCATTTTGACATTGGATCCAAAACTTGATTTGAATTTAGAAATCAAAGTTGCAGGAAGATCTTGATCTTCTAAAGCGATAGCGTCACTTGCTTTTGGGTTATTAGGGTCTTTAGTGACTCCAATGCTGCGGTTATCTTCATCGGTTAAAATGATAATGTGTTTGGCGGACTCAGTTCCAGATCGGAAAAGACCTGTATTCACATTGTGATCTAAGGCCATGGAAGCTGCTAAGATGCCACGCTCGTCGCCCGAGGGGCAGTAGGTATTATAATTTTGTAAAGCGTAGGTGGAAGAGGAAGAAACGCCTTGATCTGCAACACTTTTCAACCAAGCTTCACAGTCTGTTGTTTCTTTGCGAGTGATTTGTTCCAAGAATAAATTGACTCGTTCACTGTCGGAATTTTTTAAGACCGAGCTTCCATTACCGTAGCCAATCAGATTTCCATTTTGAAGAGCACCGTTTTGATTAATACTACGAGCCGGATTACTGTCAGATTGTATGTCTGTCGTTGTCATTCCGACTTGGTAGTCCACATAACGTTGATCTAAGATAGAAAAGAATTGGGAAAATTTTGATTTTAAAGAGGCCTGATCTTTCGACATTGAAGGTGAATTATCATTCACAAGCAGAATGTCCACTTTGCCTCCACCAGAAATGACCAGTTCTTCGGGCATATGAACTTTGACAATTTCACCAGTGTTAGGATCACGAACGGCTTGACCGCAAACGTTGGCTGAACTGCAAAGTCTTACGTCATCAATACGGTCAAACTTCACAGGTGCGCAGGAAATCAACATTCCCATTGTTAGATGAGCAATGGCCCACCAAGAGGGTTTCCAAGGAAGCAGCATTTTCGAAGAATGTGTGCGCATAAGTTACCTCGATTCACGGTTAAGTCCTTACCTTTCCTCTTTCAAGGACCGGACCAAATCGAGTCATGCTAAGTATTTGATTTTTCATGACGGAAATGAGGAGGGTGAAGCGGTGGACTGTCGATCTTCAAGACAAGGGATCAGGCAATAAACTCTAACCTATTGAATTCACAAACAGTCATTCCTTTCGAACTCAAAAACAGAGGGGACAATTTTTGCTCACAGAAAATGGCAGAAAAGACGGGGCTCCAGACGAAAGGATCTCACCTGTCGCAGCCGCACCGTCGTGGGTGCCGTGGCTGATTCCAGGTGTTTTTATTGTTGAGGTAAAGTTGAGTTGTTGGAGTCCGCAGCGGGTGCTGGTCCTTTTTTCTGAAGATTCTTCAAGATGGATTTACCAAACATGGCAACGGATTGAGTATGGACCTCTTGAGTGTTTTCGCGAAAGTTGGCTAATTTGCGTTGCGACTCTAATTGAAATTCTTTTTGATCGGAAGGGAATGTGATGTTGGAAGCTGTGGCATCTTTGCCTCCACCTAAAGTTGTGTTCTGATCGATCATGGCCAAGGACTTGTACAAATTCAATTTGCGAGAAGTTTTTGTTTTCATGGATAAAGAGGCTAAGTTATCACCTGTGGATAAAATATATTTCTTAATATCTTCAGGGTTATTATATTTTTTGTGCGCCTTGATCAAAACGGCAGCTCCTGTCACGAAGGCTGTGGCTTGGGAAGTTCCAGTCATTGGACCATACTGATTTCCAGGCAATGTTGAAAGAATGTTTTGCCCAGGAGCTGCCAGGTCGACTGTTTCTGTGCCATAGTTGCTGCTGGATAAAACTTCTGTGCGAGGATCAATGGCTGTGACAGAGATAATATTGCTGAGTCCGTAATCGGCAGGATAGTATTTGAATTTATCGCTGTTGGATCTTTCATTTCCAGCGGCTGCGACGAAAAGGATTCCTAGTTTACGAGCTACGTAGATCGCATTTTTTTCATCTTGGCTGAACTCTGTGACACCACCAGAATACTAGATAATGTCGGACTT
>CAZFSX010000330.1:0-319 GCA_964522115.1 uncultured Pseudobdellovibrionaceae bacterium
TCTTTTTAGAACCTTTTTATGACGACGACGATTTGTAAATCCACCTTTAACACGCATTTTTCACCTCGAAATTAAAACACCACACAACGACGAATTTGTAACATATTTGCATCAGCAACATAGACCGTTTGGCCCAGGTGACGCTTCGTTTTTGAACTCATGTGAGAGTTCAAATGGCGCATACGTGTTTGTTTTCTTTTCACTTTTCCGCTTTTCAAGACTTGAAGTCTTTTTTTAGCCCCGCTATGGGTCTTCATCTTGCTCATTTTTACATTCCTACGATACGGCGAGCGATCAGAATGACCGCTTCTTCACAAGC
>CAZFSX010000330.1:329-3223 GCA_964522115.1 uncultured Pseudobdellovibrionaceae bacterium
CACAGCATCAGGCTTAATCATTGTGAAGGTAATATTACCAGCCATAATTTATTAGGTTGTTAGGTGTACGAAATTTTTAAAGATCTGACAAGCCTTTATTCGTCAGAATCCTCGGATTGATCATCGCTGTCATCCTGATCGTCCTCTTCATCAGCAGCTTTCACTGGTTTTGGATGAAGTTTCAGATACTCTTTAACCTTTGCAGCATCAGGGGCCAGCATCAAAAACATCTGCTTGCCTTCCATTTTAGGAGCCTGTTCTGCAACCGCGATATCTTCCAAAGCCTTGATGACTTTTTGCAACAGCGCAAATCCCAAATCCTGATGGGCCATTTCACGACCTGAAAAGCGAAGACTGACCTTCACCTTATCACCTTCCAAAAGGAAGCGACGAGCATGTTTTAATTTGGTATCCAAATCGTGTTGATCCGTGCGGGGACGTAATTGAATTTCTTTGATTTGAACAATCACTTGTTTTTTACGAGCTGCAACCTGCTTTTTCTTATTCTCGTACTTCCATTTCCCGTAATCCATGATCTTACAGGTTGGAGGAGTTGCCGTAGGTGCAATCTCGATCAAGTCCAAACCACGATCTTCTGCCAGACGCAAAGCCTCAAGAGGGGTCATCACACCTAACATTTGCCCTTCTTCATCGATCACTCGAACTTGGGGTGCGCGAATTTCGCGATTGACGCGAAGACCGTCTTTATCTTTGTTTTTCTTGGCAAAAAAATCCTTTTTCTGGAAATCGCCGCGACGTTCGATACTAATGGGATACCTCCTTATGTAGAAGTTTCCTTCACCCATGCTGAGTGAAGACTTCGATCTTTAATCTCTTTTAAAAGTGTTTCTAAAAATTCATCCACCGTCAATGGCCCTAAAGTGCGACCATCACGTAAACGCAGACTCAATTGCCCAAGTTCTGCCTCTTTGTCACCAATAATCAGCATATAAGGCACTTTCGCCATTTGAGCTTCACGGATTTTGAAGTTGAGTTTTTCATTTCGACGATCAAATTCCACACGGATTCCCTGGCTTTTCATTTTTTGAACCAAAGTCTGGCAGAATTCATTCACTCGATCTGTCACATTCAAAACACAGGCCTGAACAGGAGCTAACCACGTTGGCAAATGGCCCGCTGTATGTTCCAAATAGACACCGATGAATCTCTCCAAGGACCCTAAAATCGCACGGTGAAGAATGACAGGCGTATGTTCCTTATTGTCTTCTCCGGTGTATTTCAGGTCAAAATTCAAAGGCAAATTGAAATCACATTGCAAAGTCCCCAATTGCCATGGTCGAGACAATGCATCCACAAACATAATGTCCAGTTTAGGACCATAGAAAGCCCCATCGCCAGGATTCACTGTGTACGGAAGATTCAGGGCTTCTAAAGCATTTTTCAAAGCGCCTTCGGATTGATCCCAAATAGCATCGGATCCCATGCGCTGCTCGGGGCGTGTGGAAAGAAAGATCTTATATTCTTTCATTCCTAACTTGGCATAAACGGTATTCAATAAAGACATGAAACCTGCAATTTCCGATTGCAGCTGATCAATGCGACAGAAAATATGAGCATCATCCTGACAAAAAGTACGAACACGGGTCAATCCATGCATGGCTCCGCTTTTTTCAAAGCGATGCAAACGACCAAAGTCAGCCATTCGAACGGGAAGTTCGCGGTAAGAGTGTTTTCCAGCACCAAACATCAAACAATGACTTGGGCAGTTCATTGGTTTCATGGAAAAATCACGTTCATCCGCCTTGGTAAAATACATATTTTCACGGTAATTTTCGTAGTGACCCGATTTATGAAATAGATCCACATCGAAAATCTGCGGAGTGATCACTTCGTCATAACCATACTCAAAATACAATTCACGCAAATACTTCTGAAGTTCAGAATAAACGGTGGAACCTTTACCTGTAAAAAAAGGTGATCCTGGAGCCCAAGCGTGAAATTGAAACAGACCCAAATCTTTTCCAAGTTTACGATGATCGCGTTTTTTGGCTTCCTCGATATTGTGAAGATAGGTTTCTAATTCCTTTTTATCCTGAAAAGCGGTTGCGTAGATCCTTTGAAGCATTGGATTTTTTTCGTCCCCACGCCAGTAAGCACCCGCAACAGATAAAAGTTTAAAGGCCTTGATCGCACCTGTGCTTTGAACATGGGGGCCTCGGCATAAATCAAACCAATCACCTTGGTGGTAGATGGACACTTCTTGCTCACCCAGTCCTTCGATGATTTCAACTTTGAATCTTTCACCCATTTTCGTGAAAGTTTCGATGGCCTTTTCTTTGGACCAAACTTCTTTCTTTAAGGGAAGATCTTTGGCAATAATTTCTGCCATTTTCTTTTCGATCTTTACCAAATCTTCTTCGGTGAAACTACGTGCAGAATCAAAGTCATAAAAGAATCCATTTTCAATGACAGGACCAATTGTAACTTTGACTTCAGGCCATAAGGATTGCACGGCTTGAGCCATCACATGGGCGGCTGAATGGCGAATCACTTCATTCGCTTCTGGGTTTTTTGTCGTGATCAACTCAATGCGCGTTCCATCGGAAAGTTGTGTGCGCAAATCCAAAATTTCTGGATTTCCGTTGATTCGCACCCCCAAGGTTCCCTTTCCAAGGCCTGCACCAATAGATTGGGCAACCTCTAAAGCTGTTGGAGATTTTTCAAAAACACGCGTCGATTGATCGGGCAAAATGATAGTCACTTGAGACATGAAATGAAGTCCTTCAAAAGGAAAAAGTCGTCGTTGTAAGAAATGAACGAATGAAGAGCATTGTTCTAAGAAATAAAGGAATTCCCCTGCGGTGTCAACCTGGCAAAAAACAAAGACCCCCGTAGGATAATCCTAGGGGGTCTGATTCGTATCACAATCATTG
>CAZFSX010000331.1:0-3204 GCA_964522115.1 uncultured Pseudobdellovibrionaceae bacterium
CTTTTGTGGTGTCGGGACTTTCGTTCCGCCACAAGAAAAAAAATTTAGAAAAGAATAGTAGCAAAAATAATGAAAAAAGTTTGTCGACAGAAGAAGAATCTAAAAAATTAGAGGATACAAAGAGTAAAGCGAATAATCAAAGAACAAATGTTGCTTCTTCTTGTAATGAGCTATTGTTTTCCAAGCAGAATCAACCTTAGTTGTCTGATTAAGAGCATCCACTTTTTCTTGAAGGACCCACAAAAGAGTAGGAGCTAGATTTTCTACGCTATATTCGAAGACAACTTGTCGCAGGTTTGGATTTTTATCATTAAAATGGATGTGATAGTTGATTCCATCACCTTTCCATGGGTCATTCGTGCTAGCTGACAATATAGCTATCATAGTAGAATATTCATCTAAATCTTTGATAGTCTCCAGAATCGGTGGAACTAAAAAATTTAAAGATCCAGTATTGTCTAGATTGCCTTTTTGTCTTGCAGTCTGAATAGGGTCTTGTTGTGCTTTTTCAATCTCAGAAATAAACTCTGAAGTTGAAAGATAGTGCGACTTCGATGATAACTTGACCTTATAGTTCGATTTTTCAAGATCATGAATCCTTTGTGGATTCAATTCAACAACCTGTGTACCAGGTTGAATCCCAAGAATCTGAGTGGCAACAAATTTATCCTTGGCTGCTTCGACCATCGCGGTAAAATCGGCTTTGGAAAGTTTTTGTTGCTGTGCAAATTGAGTGAGCTTTGAAAACAAACTCATTTTCTCTTGTGTCGTCATGGATTGAGAAGCCTGACCTATCGTTGCTTGAAAATAGGAATTTGCTGCTTCTTGAAATTGTGGTGAGGATTCCAAATGATGTGAAATCTTTTCCGAAGTTTGAGAATGATGTTGGCCCTTTTCCGATGTTTGAGATGGAAAAACAACACTGCAAGATTTCGAAGGTTCTTGCGCAAAACTTCTATTTCCAAAGATAAGGAATAAACCAACGAGTATATAAGCAATTATTTTTTTCATTTCCCCTCCAAAACGGAAGTCAGTTCATCTTGAATAGGAACCAGTGAACTGTAATGATAATTGGACCACGCGTTTTTTATTGTAAAATCAAATCCATCAAATTCTGTTCTCAGAAGTTGTTCGATGAAATACAGTTTTTCATTTTTGCTCCATGTGGAAAGTTCTTTCATCTGTTTCAGGGATGAAAAGGAAAAACTTAAAGTTGTAGACTTTGGATTTCCATTTTGACGATAAAAATGACGATCTTTATTGAGCCAAAGATCTAAGGAATTTTTCAGTGAATGCAACCATTGCAAATTGGGTTGATAGTTTGTTGGCTTCCATGTTGAATAGCTAATTTCTCGTGCCAAGCGTAGTGTATCTAAATTTGTTCGATAGTGAAATCCACGAAGAATTGCAGAGATTCTTTCCTTTTTCGCTGTCTGATACAGCTTTTGGACTTCTTCTTGGTTGATCAATCTGTAACCAGAAGTTCCATGCTGATGACCCATCGATTGCGAAAGCTGCTGCAGTGCTGGAATATGAGCATGGTAATTGAAAACATTGAATCGAACTTCTAAGCCTAAACTGGCGGCCTGATGTTGTTTCTGCTGTATGGCTTGAATGTTGATAGGTCCGCTGCTTTGTTCTCCGTCACTGTTAAGAAGGATGTCGGCATATTGCAATTCATGATTTTGATCTTTCGCCTTCAGAATACGATTATAGGCTTCAAGAAGGGGGCCATCGATCTCAGTGCCTTTGAGATCTTCAAAAGGCTTGAACAAAACAAAATGCAATGCTTCGATAGCTTCAGACTCTGTTCGTATGAATCGAGTAGGAGTTTGCGTTGATCCAAATTGGAGATAATGGACCTCATGCATCCGTCTTCCATCCGCCGATTTTTGACTCATCATATGTTGAATCACCCAGGCATCTTCGGCTCGGCTCAGATCGACCAAATCAAAATTCAATATTGATCCAGAGTGATCCGACAAGATCATCACAATATGACGACGTTCAATATTGTAGGGGTCCACCCGAGGAAATTGTTCGACAGGAGCATAAGATAGCTGTTCTCCGCGAAGAAAGGAATCCAAGAGTCCTTCTCCGGGCCTGCGATCCCCGATAAACATTTCAAACTGATCGGCGCTGATGGCAGGCGTAATGTCGTGAAAGCGTGTTGGATTGATGGCAGGATCCCCCGTAGGGTGATAAGTTGTGCGAGGTTCTGGTTTACCAGATAGATTCAGATGATTTGTTTTTTCAATCAGACTTAACAATTCGACGCTTCTTAATTTTCCGTCGATAAGGTCCTTATGAAGTTTTTCAAAAGATTCCGTTCCAGGTATTTTCGCATTGGGGCCGTACTCAAGCAGGATAGCTTTTTCGACAAGCGGACTTGGAAGCTGATAGAAAAAATTAGCGACATGAACTTCCTTTTCTTGAAAACGTCCTGTTTCTTGATGAATTTTTCCTAGAGCTAAAGATAGCTTTTCAACCAAGGATTCTTCCGATTTCGTCAAAGGTCTTTCTTTTTGCAATTGATGAAATTTCGAAGACAGATTTTCAATGGATTCTTTCGCTTCAGAAAATTTCCCTTCTCTTAAATCTTGCGAGATCTTTTTCAAAGAATTTTGGATGGAAGATTGAATTTCTTTTTCAATTTGGATGATATTCGTTAATTGAGTCGATGCTTCTTGTGTGCTTTGGAAACGATGTTTTTCTGTTCCGCTCTGGGTGTCGGTTATTCCTTGTTCCCCTTGCTTCTGCGCATTCGGATCTTCAGATTCCTTCGTTCCAGCCATATAGGGTTGCTTGGGAGTGACTTCGAAACGTTCAAATTTTCCATCCAACCACACTTCGATCCAGGCGTGACCAATAGGTGAATCCATCACCGCATGTCCCGATGGATTCAGGGATCCACGAAATCCCGTCACAACACGAGTTGGAATCTTAAAGAAATCGCGTAAAAATATCATTGCCAGTTCTGATGCGCGTTCGCATTGGATCACCTTCACATGTGTGGAGGCAGCAGCGGAAGGCATTTGTTTTTCAAACTCGTGCATTTTCACATCCACTTCATGAAATTCATTTCCATGATTTTCGGAATAGTTGTAGTACTTAAAAACGCCAGAATTTTCTAAATAATTTTGAATGGCTAAAACCGTCGCACGCGCAGAGGAATGTTGACGTTGAAGATTCTTCAGAAAATCT
>CAZFSX010000332.1:0-3199 GCA_964522115.1 uncultured Pseudobdellovibrionaceae bacterium
CTGCCAGATCCCATTCTTCCCAAGAAGGATTTTAACGAATTCGAAATCATCTTTCCCGATCAAATGTTATTAAAGCATTACGGAAGCGATGTTTTTGAGTTTCAATATATATACAGAGTTCGCCAGAAAGATTCCGCTTCTTCGTCAAGTCCTAGCCAAATGGAATTTGATTTTCCTCAAACCATCCATCTTGTCCGTCGATCAGCAATGGGTCCACCGAAGTAAAAAGAATCTATTCTCTTTGAGCTGATCTTTTGTTGAATTAAATGCGAAATTCTTTCATTCAATCATTTGAGAAATTTATATTTTGACAAAGCTTTTTCTCCTAAGCGGCGAACTTGTTGATCTTGAACACCTTTTTCTAAATCTCTGCTGGCTGTCGCTGTGGAAATTTGAGGATGGAGCTGAAGATAATCTTTCCTTGAAAATTCAGTTTTTTTAAACTTCTTTTGAGCCAAGGCTAATCTTTCTTGATGAGTGAGAGGACGAGGTTTCAGATCCTTTAAAAATTCATTCATGGATTGCAAGATCATTTCCAAACAGAATTCTATAAATGCGCTGGAATTGCCAGACTTGTCACATTCTTGTAAAACTTTATAGTATTTCGACTGATTTTTATGAATTTCAGTCTCGATAGGAACAAAGTAAAAAAACTCAGATTCTTTCGACAAAAGCATTTGTTGCCATAAACGACCCATGCGACCATTGCCATCTTCAAACGGATGAATAAATTCAAGCTCATAGTGAAAGACACAAGCTTTGATGAGCCAAGAGTCATCGGAAACATTCAGATATTGAAATAAATTCGACATTAATTCAGGTACAATTTTTGCTGGTGGTGCTATGTGGCTCACTTTTGTTCCCTGAAATACTCCCACCGCAGATTTTCGATATTTCCCACATCTTTCTGTTAAGTGAGTCATGAGCATTTGATGAATTTTTAAAAATTCATTTTCTTTCAGTGGATTCGTCAGATGAATTCTATCATAGACATTGAGGGCATTCTGAACTTCTAAAATTTGCTTTTTTGGTCCTAACACCTTTTTCTTTTCAAGAATCGCCGTTATTTGTTCTTCAGTCAGAAGGTTTCCTTCGATAGCTAAGCTATGATGAATCGTTCGGATCTGATTTTCTTTTCTTAATTTTAAAGGCAATGGACTTAAAGTTTGGCCGCTTAAAAAGCCTAAGTTTTTCTGAATTTCAGAAATTAATTTTAAGACTTTATTGGTGATTTGATAGGGTGGTTTTTCCATAGAAGTGTCTCGCTTTTATTCAAAATATCAGGATTTCTAATATCTCACAATGAATTTCTATGTTTTGGTGATAGTATCACGTGATACTATCACCAAAATGAGATTTCGATCCGATGATCGCTTCGTGTTGTTGGTAGAACTTCAAGCAGAAGTCAGTCGTAGTATCCTATTGAGTCGTAGGAGAAGTCGCTGTGGATTTTACCGAGGGATGACTTGGGTTTTTACCTAATGCTTTGCAAGACATGACCTCAATGGATTTATCAGAATCATAACGGCGGCAATTTTTTTTAGCAAATTGATAACCTGCTAACTGTTGAGCTTCACTCCATTCGAAATCAACGGCATAGGTTGCCATCACTGTACGAGCTGCGTTGCATCGCTGCCAGCTCCATTGTTGAGGACAGGGGTTTTCTGAACCCTCTTTTCCGTATTCATTCATATATTCGTACACGGAATCTGAAAGTTGAGGTCCTTCACAGTTTTTTGCATCTTTATATTTTTTAGATTTTAGAAATAAATCCTGAGTATCTATTTCAGCAACTTTTCTTGCAATTTTATTGAATAGAATTTCATCTGTTATATCAGAATCCATCCAAACTTGATAAGGCAGCAATGATGCAATGGCACAGTCGTTCTTGTCAGTTGTTTTATCAAAGACAGGCACTATTGAGAACGTTGAATAAGTTGTTCCTGCTGGATCTTTTTTTACTTCTTCACGAAAACACTGTTGTATTTTCTTTCTTTCTTCGCGAATTATATTTTGTAGATCTTTTGGTTCACGTGGGCCAGAATAAGGCGAAGAATTTTTTAGAATTTGACATAAACGACCTGAGCGATAAGCATTGACAGCCCCTTTGATCATCTGGATTGCAATAAAATCTGGAACTCCCCTCTGAACAAGTTGGCAGGTTGTAAGGGCTGCGCCCAGAACATGATATGACTTGGATTTGATCGCTTTTGCACCCAGAGTAGGTGCTTGAAGGCGCACAATTTTGTCTTTCAATTCCGATGTAATATCAGCATCCTGACCAAGTGCTTTGGGAAAATAAAAAGCACTACCTGGATCTGGACAGGTAACTCCATTTTCAAAATCATATCTGCTTTTTATGATAGACATAAGAGTCTCGCTCTCAAGATAAGAGTATTGCTTTTTCTCCAGGGCGGCTCTTTGTGACGTTTGTATAATTTTTTCTTTTAATGCTGAAGATTGCAATTTTTCATTGATCTGATTTTGCCACTGTCGAGATGAGACACGAGATCCTATCTTAGTGGTCTCTCCTAATTGCATAGTATCATCATGACCACAAACCCCAATGAGTTGTATAGCCAACAAAGAATCTCCCTGGGCAAATTTCATTGCCTTGTCCCACAGCCAACCTGGTTTCTTTCCAAGATCTACAAGGTTACCGTTGATTGGAGAGTTAACAGAATTATTGATAGTTCCTGATTTGAGTCTGATCTGAATAAAATCTAAAGAGTCAAAAAAAACATCATTGTGGATAGAAAGATAAAATTGCCCAGCCAGTTCATCAAAACACGGACTTTGTTTTAATAAATTTTGGTGATATCGAGTAAGTCCAACATTTTGAGCCCCATAGACTTTTACACCTATCATGTTGAGATAGTTAGTTATACCCGCCTTTTGATCAGCTGGCAAAACGCTTAAAGCGGCTTCTGCTATGTCTTTTTTGGAAGAGGAGATGGATTGAAGTAACTGATCAACATAACTATTTTCCTGTCCATTGAGAGGAAAATGTAAGATAAGTAAAATGACAGCAAAAAACATTTTTAGTCTATAATTTAGAATGTTCACTGTCGAACCTCACAACGAATGAGCTCGAGTGTTGGATTTTTTGTTTCACTGACAGACCAATAAAATCTTTTGTCTGTATTAACAAAGTATTTCATTTTGTTGAAAATGATATAATCAAAGCCATTTTGAGGGA
>CAZFSX010000333.1:0-3146 GCA_964522115.1 uncultured Pseudobdellovibrionaceae bacterium
AATTTAAAATGAATATCCAGTGTTCGCTGAACTAAATCTTGAACCTCAGCGGGACCAAGTCTGGATTTTTCAGTCTGATACCAGGCCGTCAATGGTTTTAGTTCTGGGACCATCTGAACAATGGCATCAATGATCTGTTCTCCTCGATCGACAATCGACGCGATTTTGGCTGGAGGCAATCCCGCAGCAACTGACTCAAATTGTTCGATCATCACTTTATTGATTTGCTCAAGTCGTCGAACTCCCTGCAAAATCTCAACATTTTCAATGGGTGGAAAATCTTCTCCAAGATAGATCGCACGAATTAACTGCCATTGAAAATCACTTTGCGCACCCATCAATGATGAGTAGTAAGTTTTATCTATGGGATCAAAGACATAGACCTCACTTCCAAAGTCGGCACCCTTGATGGCATTGAAGATCAAATACGAAATATCATCCGACCCCATTTCTGATTCATCCGCTAACCTTAAGACATACGAATAATAACTGCGGGGTCCTGTTTCATAAAATTGAACTTGTCCACCAATGCTTAAATTAAAAAAAGGAGTTTTTTCTAAAGACGCAATGTGCATTGGAGCACTATCTGCTCCTACGACCAAATCAGCATGAGCGATCAAATGTCGGAGCTCTTGTAAACTTGTCTGGCCTACCATGGAAACCACATTGCCCGCACAAACAGATCCCATGATTTGATCGGATATTTCCCTTTCAGAATCTGACCCAATCAACAAGACACGACCTTCATAAAGCATCGCAAATTTCTGTATCACTGAGGACCACTTTGTCGGACTTAATGACTTATGCTTCTGACTTGCACCTATATGAAAGAGGACATCATGACTTGCTGTTTTTTCCATGTTTGGCAAAATGAGTTGAGAGTCCAATTCTGCAATACTCATAAATAAATCAATCAAATGAAATCGATTGTTTTTTCCAGGTCCAACTTGAGCATAAAAATAAGCTGAAATATCATCTGGAATTTTTAAGTACCCATCTTCAAAACGAGTGTAACCAGAAACTTTCGTCGTTGAAGATGCAATCAAATGAGTCAAAAAGCTAGAAACTGGAGAAAATGTTAAATTGATAATCCAATCATACTCCCTTGATTGCAGCATTTCGATTTCCTGATCTAAAATCTGGACCGACCTTTGAATATCTGGAATTGGCTCAAAAAGAGGAGCAAAAAACTTCTCTGTTTGAAATTCATGGATTTGATGAACACAGCTCAAACCATCCAATGCACTTGCAAACTTGGATCGAACTAAATAATCAATCTGCGCATCAGGATACTTTGCCGCCAATCCCTGAGCCACTGGCCAGGTCATGTAGATGTCGCCAAATCTAGCGAGCTGCAGGATGAGTATTTTCATTTTGCACCTGTTCTTTTGCCATTTCGTACAAAAGCCTCATACGCTCAGCATCTTTGGTATAACCCTGAGTTTTAACTATTTCTGTGTACGCTTTTTCCAATCTTTTCACTGTGGACTTCAAATAAGATTCAACCTCTTCTTTTTTCATACACCTTCCTTTGCATAGAGTGATTCTGAGTTTCCATTCAATTCTTGAATTTTATTCATTACGATTTTCGCAACATCTTTCGCTTGGAAATCGAATTCACAAAGATGCGTTGGCTGTGAGCATGCCTGTGAATGAGAACATGGATAACAATCCTGTACAGAAGATAGAATAACATCCTTTGGTCCTCGAGATCCGGTCAAAACATAATCTGAACTTCCAAGACTTAATTCAACAACAGGACACCCTACGACATTCGCTAAATGCTTGATGCTAGTATCTACTGATACAAGCATTTTTGACTTACTTAATATTTCTTTGGCTTCAGATAGGTTACAAGATTTCCATTGTATCGGACTGTTTCTGATCGTCTGTGATAAGATTTGAATTTCTTTAACTGTCCCCAAAGCCATAATTTGAAACCTGGGAAGATTTTGTCGCAACATCACAGCCAATTCCTTCCAAAAATCAAGTCGAAGATCTTTTTTGACATCCGAACTTTGAATTTGAAATACAATTCGATCTTCTTTCACGTTGCTTGTTTCCAACATTTTTTTGGGGACAGGATCTGTTTCAAAAAATGATTTTTGAAGAAGATCCATATAGTGAAATTCAGACTGAAATGGCTCTGATGCTTTTTCGTTCAAATAGTGCAACCACCGAGATCCTTGATGAGAAACAACTCCTTGCTGTCGATAAAATCCAAAGAATTGCTGAGCTGAAATCCAATGACACAGATCCACTGAAAACTGAGTATTTGTAAAATTATAAACAACATCATATCTGGTAGAAAAATTTTTCTGAACCCATTCATAGAACATGACAAATCCAAACAGAATATTCCTATCTTTCTCAACCAACTCTGCCTGAATGGCTTTCCGAGGAAAAATCAAAACATCAACATCCTGGTCGACCAGACTTAAGATTGATTGAGCTTCATCATTGATCACCATTTGAATACGACAACCTGGATACTTCTGGCGTATCCAGGGCAAAAGCGAAAGATGCTGAATCGCATCTCCAAGCCTTAACAATGATAGGATTAAAATATTTACCTGACAAGCTGCTGAAGACAAAACCAAGCCTCCTCGCTATTTAATGTTGGATGCAATGATTTTAAAATTTTCTTACCAGCGGAAAATCCTTCTTCACTTCGACAAGTTAAATAGGCGTAGATACGCATGTACTGATCTTGTTGTTCCGCCCAACACGGACGAAAGATCACAACAGAATAATTTTCCCGAAGTATTCTTTCCAGATGAGGTTCCAATTGAATTTCATCAAATTTTTCCACAGAAATAATCTGAACACGATCTGGAGAATAACGATCATAATGACTTTCAACATTTCTGCCCAACTCCAAAACTTGAAGATGAATTTTAGGATTAAATTGAAGCGCTAAATCAACATGCAATCCATTACCAAAACCTAAAATAAATACTTTTGATCTTTCTGCTAATATACGATCATGAAAATGAACCCATTTTTCTGCTTGTTCTTTTGGATCAACCCGTGATCGAAGTGTATTCATCGATTATCCTGACCGCCTGATGCTCGGCGAATTTGGAAATAAAGTTGATCTAAATCTTCGGACAGAGGATGAAACAACAGCGCTCTTTCTAACTCAA
>CAZFSX010000334.1:0-3133 GCA_964522115.1 uncultured Pseudobdellovibrionaceae bacterium
GTGGAAATACGAAACCAATTTTTATTCGAGTCCATCATTGTTTGTGCTGTCGCCGGTTTTGTAGGTTTGCTGTTGGGTTTTTTTGGTTACCATTTAGCCATTTGGTCTGCCACAAAATTTGTAGCGAAACTTCAATTTGAATGGACCTTCGATGCAGTCGCATTCTTTTTTTCCGTCTTTTCTATTCTTGTTGTTGGACTTCTCAGCGGGATATTCCCAGCCATGAAAGCAGAAAAACTGCAAGTCATCGACGCCCTCAGGTCCGAATAGATCACGAACGAATCCATTCGTGATCTAAATAGATACTCAGGTTAATTTGAATATGTGAAAAAATCCTCTAATGTAAAATAAGCATTTTCTAAGTATCCTGTGACATAGGCAGTTTGGTTAAGTACGACCTTGAGATAATGAATATGCCTGGAGGCTTCATGCAAATTTTGAATAATTGTATCCGGGTCAGTTCCATTATTCAGTTGGATTAAGTATGATTCTATAGCTTTCTGTGTACGTAATAATCTTTGCATCAGTTTATCCTCCTCTTTGTAGTATTTGCCTAGATTTGAATATGCGATGGATAAGGATTGATTCACGATGTCCATAGTTTCCTTAAGATGAATAAATTTGGGTAATCGCTCTAAATTACTGCATGTGACTTCTTTTTCATCATCAAAGCTATAAGTTTTTTTGTATTTAATTTTAAGAATTCTTTTGTCGTTCAAATCGATTTCAGCTGTTGAGCGTAGGACTCTATCCCAATCTAGAAAACGCCCGGATCTTCTGAAGCTAGCATCAGGTGCAAAATGTGAGTATCTATAAGTCGTTTTTTCATCATGAATATTATAGAGACTGTTTCGTTCCATGCGTCCCTTTCCATTCGTCAGTCTTCTAAAAAATAAATATTCGAATTTCATTTCCGTTGTTTCAAGTGTGATATCTCTGTAGGTGTCTCTTTCATGAAATGTTTGTAAGTGGAAACTTGTGACTTTGACCCGACACTCATTTCCCATAGCATCAACACCGCGGTAAACTCCAAATTCAGGAAATTTTGAAACTAATGAATCTGTATTTGCAAAAGCACTTACGGTCATCAAAATAAAAAATGCAAATGTTGATTTTTTCATATTGCCCCCTTGATAAATGATACACCGTCATGATTTCATAAGAAGTAAGCCAGTCAAGGCATTTCAGGATACGGATCTGAATATTTCCTGATAGGAAGATACTTATCGAAGAACAACATCAAGAGAATGTTAGCATTTGGCGAAAAGGGCGTGATTTGTCGAACACGTTTTTCTGCAATAATTTCTTCGCGACGTAAGATCTTCTACCTAACAGATTTGGGTCATTTTTTTTTGAGTTTGCGTGCACTGGATACAGTTAGAACAAAGTGAAAATACTGTTGTTTAGGAAACAAGCCTTCCAGCAAGGTGGATTTGCCCACACCACGATTTCCAAATAAGAAGAAACTGTTTGTTTTTCATAAGTTAGCTATCCTACTGACCATACCCAATAAACGGCGGACATTTATTGGGTATGGTCAATAGGATGTTTGAGTATGACAGGGGCTATGGAAAATCAACTTTCATCATGAGCCGCTGACCACTGCATTTAAATCATTTTGCAACTTGTGCTTGAACCCTTGAAATCCAATATATAGGTTTGCATGTACCTATATAAGGACCTAAAGACAGGCGACTATGTCTTATAAAAAAAACTTGGAATTTTATCAGCCATTTTGGTTCACAAGCCAAAGTCGGTCTATGAGCTTGCTAAGCTTGTGGATATGGATGTCTCTAATCTCAATAAGATCATTCTCTTCTTTGAGATCCTTGGTGCCATCAGGATCAAAACATGGACAGTAAGTGGTCGAATCGTCAAGACTCCAATTGTAGAATATGAGCAGATCGAATTTGTTCTGAAGGCCGCTTAATTAAAAGAGGGCATCTAGGAAAATGTTTTTTCAAAAACGTAAGAGTCATATGTTTTTCCATTGTAATGTTCTCGACCTACAATGAGATATCCTCGTCGCTGGTACCAATTGACAAGATGCTTTGCGGGTATGGCCGACAAAGCAGCGTCCCTTTGAAATTCTTTCTTTTGTCTGATCCTGATTTTGATAGGTTGCTGTGTAATTCAAACCCATATCTGCAAGTTCTTTGTAAGCAGCATTGAGCAATTTTGTAATAGCTGGAACTTCATGTTCTTGAGCTAGTTCGATCTTAAAATTGTGACTTTTTTGACTGATCATAATTTTTCCAGTCTTTTACTTTGAGATAAAATTGTATAAATAACATGATCTGCCCACGCGCCATTTTCATAAAAGAATTCTGGTCGAATACATTCCTTTTTCATTCCAACAGATTTTGCTAAATTGATAGAGGGTAAATTATCAACATTAATTGCTGCCTCAACTCGTTTATATTTTAAAATGCGAAAAGCAATTTTTTGAATTCCAGCTTGAACAAATTCTTTCGCGTATCCATTGCCTTGATGGGTGTTGTGTACAGCATAACCAAGGTTGGCCCAGTTCATATTGTATCGTTGAATCGTTGCAAAATCTAATGAGCCCACGTGTTCTTTTGTTTTTCGATCAAAGACTCCAAAAACATACACTTCATCATTCTGTGCTTTTTTGTGATGTTTTTTGACGAGTTTTGTAAACCATGACTTTGGAGTCTCTTTTGGATCATGAGGTCCACCGTCATATTTGTGTTTTTTGGCCAAGCGCCCAGTATAGGATTTAAGCCAAATGTGATAATCCGAAAACTCAAGAGGTCTGATGATCAATCGTTTTGTTTGAACTTTAATTTTTGCAAAGTTAGTTTTCATCTCATCTCTTTCTGAAATTTGTCACGATCCAAAAAATGATAAAAATGAGCATATGATTTTTTCTGAATTTTCACTTCATTGTCACAGTTTTAGATCTGCTTAGAATATTATTAACATAATGACATTCAGAGCAAAAGAGTTGGAGGATCTAAGGGGCTTTGGTACTCTCCATCAATACCGGGGTCAGTCGGGATTTCTGATAGGATAAGTTGGCCACAAAATGGAAATGGACCAGTGGTTTACCACTGAGCCTGAATTGTTAGCGGGGGCATGATTTGAACATACAACCTTCGGTTTATAAGTA
>CAZFSX010000335.1:0-2585 GCA_964522115.1 uncultured Pseudobdellovibrionaceae bacterium
CCTACACAACCAGAGGCACCTACTGCACAAACAACCCAAAATCCTATGACTACAATCCGAGACTCTTATGGGCTGCGTATTGGCAGCGCCATTGACAAAATTCTGAATCAACACAAAGGCGAAGTTATCGTTGGTGTTGAACTTGAAGTAGAAAATTTCCCTACTGGTGTGGAAGTGTCGGCTAAGGGTATTGACTTCACCAACGATGGTTCTCTGCGTAACAATGGTATCGAGGCGGTTACTCGCCCCAATACCCGGTTGGGCACTCTGAATGTGGTCAAGGAGTTCTGGTCTAAATTCGGTATCGAGTCTGACAAAAACTTCTCTGATCGTACCAGCATCCACGTTCATGCTAACGTGACGCACTTCACAGACAAACAAATTCGTAGCCTTGTGCTGCTGTACTGTCTGTTTGAAGATGTGCTGTTTGATGTTGTTCAACCTGACCGTAGAGACAACATCTTCTGTGTGCCTTGGTCACAGGCAGGTATGCATGTGGGGAACTACCATCGTGTGTTTACTCACGCCTCGCAATGGCAGAAGTACACTGCCTTGAACTTGCGCCCAATTGCACACCAAGGTACTGTGGAATTCCGTCACATGCATGGTCATGCCGACTTTGAGCTGCTGTCTGGGTGGTTGTCTGTCATTGAGGAACTGATGCTTGCTGCTGAGAGAATGTCCGAAGACGACATTTACAAGGCTGTATTAAGCCTCAACACTTCATCGGAGTATGGGAAGTTCCTGTCTACAGTGTTCCCTACTACTGCTTCTTATCTGTCTTCCAAGTCTCCTGAATGGCGTGCACACATGATCCGAGGTGTCGTCGAGGCTAAACTTTCTTTGCGAGGTGCGTAATATGTGTGGTCTGGTAGCCGTTATTTCTAAGCGTCCCAACTTTGGCTTTAGCCGTGACGAGCTGAATGTCTTCAAGACCATGCTGTTCTTGGACACCTTGCGAGGTGAGGACAGTACAGGCGTCTTTGGCATTGACAAGCTTGGAAATGTTTCTATTGCCAAGGAAGCAAGCGAAGCCCACTCCTTTATGAGTTCCAAGGAGTTCTCGGATATCGATAGCAAGATGTACAAAGGTGGCTTCGCTCTTGTTGGACACAACCGCAAGGCCACACGAGGGTCTATCACGGATCAGAACGCACACCCATTCTGGGTTCGTGATGAAGTGGTGCTGGTGCATAATGGCACCTTCTATGGTGACCACAAGCATATTGCTGATGTGGAAGTGGATTCGCACGCTCTAGCTCATGCTATCGCAGATCACAAGCCTGATGATACTGACGAGGTATTCAAGAAGATCAATGCAGCTTACGCAACAATCTGGTATGATGTGCGTAGTAAAAAGCTGAACTTCCTGCGCAACAGCCAACGACCATTGTGGTTCGCACAAACTGCAAATGCTTGGTTTGTTTGCTCTGAGCGTGAAATGATCGAGTTCGCTTTGAAGCGTGAGAAGGTCTTTGCTCCTACTGATGGCTTCAAGTATTCCATCTTGAAGGAAAACGTGGTATGCTCTATCCGTAATGAAAATGGTAACGTCACCACGGACAACCATGAAATTTCCGGCTATAAGCACACTCATTACACGCAAGTACAGTCTGGATGGAACGCTGTAAAGGAAGTGCTGGAAGAAGCAGCAGCCCAATATGACAAGGCTGATGCATGTGCTTGGGACAACCACGTCGATAAACTGACTGAACCTCTGAAGTTACCAGCACCGGGGGTTGCTGGAGAAAGCACAAGCAAAAGGGCCGACTCTATCTCTGAGATTCAGAAATGTATTGTTGATGACATGCCTTCGGGTATGTATCAGCATATTTCGTACACTGAATACACACATATTCGAGAAGTGTATTCCAACGCCACCGGCTGTTACTTTATCCCGTCTAACATCGCCCAATTCGACAAAGGACGCTACATTATCTATGGACGATTGACAACACAAGAAAATGTTATTGGCTTCTCTCTGATCGAAGAAGCAGATTTTGCTAAATTGGTGGATGCTAACAAGCAGGTAGAACTGTTTGGTAAAGTTCGCTACACCAATTATGTAAATGTAGTGGAAAATGGTGAGCGTCCAGATGACTGGTCTGGTTACGCTCTGGTTCGTGTAGAAAACCCAACTCGTGTACTGGTGGAAGAAAATGCGCATTGCTCGTGCTAACAAGATTGTAATTGCTACGGAACAACTCAAGTCCAGCTCTTTGAAGCGTCTCGCAGACCAGCTTTCTGAAGCTGTGGGCTACAAAGTTTGGCGTGTGCGACCGGATCGGGTACGTGGCCGCCGTGCTGTTTACTTTCCTAACGGTGTGGATAAGGTAACTCAATTCCAGCAGTTCGCTGCAAATAACGTGAGTTGCCCGAAGTTCACTACTGATCCTGCACAGATTCCTACTCTGGAAGAGTTCAAGGATCAGAAGATTGTTGTGCGTAGGCTCACCAATAGTAGCAGCGGAAATGGTATCGAAATCATTTCTCTGAATGATCCTGTTCCTCGTGCCCCTCTGTACACACAGTACATCCCAAAGAAAAAGGAATTCCGTGTCCATGTCTTTAACAACAAAGCTATC
>CAZFSX010000335.1:2595-3107 GCA_964522115.1 uncultured Pseudobdellovibrionaceae bacterium
AAGCGCAAGCGCAAGGATCATGAAGGTGAGCGTGACACACATGTCCGCAACCTGCAAAACGGCTACGTTTTTTGCCGAGATGATATTAGTGAGCCTAGTGACCTTCGTAGCCTTGCTGTGGCTGCTGTACAGGCGATTGGTCGTACGCAAGGTGCGGTTGACATTATCTTCAATGAACGACTGGGCCGTTCTTATGTACTTGAAGTCAACTCCTGCCCAGGAATGGAAGGAACCACATTGAACCGTTATGTTGAGGAGATTCTGAATGTTTGAGCGTAGAGTTAAAGTAATTAGGAATCACGACGGTGATCGTAAGTACTGTCTACAGAAAAAAGTTATTATCTGGGTAACAGTAGGTCACTGCTACTATAAAGACACAGCACTAAGATTCCTTAATCCTCCATCTAAGCAGCCTCCTGAGTACCTCTATCCACGGACGGAAATCACAAATGAATAAGCTTTTTGTAGCAGCCATTGCTGCCCTTATGTCCTTTAATGCTTTTGCATGTAAG
>CAZFSX010000336.1:0-3099 GCA_964522115.1 uncultured Pseudobdellovibrionaceae bacterium
AACAGTCTTCAGGTTAAATCTCCTTCATCGAGGTCGGAGTGAACTATTCCCCATCCTATTTCTTACGAATAGTGATCTCTTTCATGGCTTGCAGCTTTGCACAGACCGTCTTAGGTTCTACACGCTTATGTAGTGATTTATTTCCTGCCGTTCTAGGTAGCGCTAGCAATCCCAAATCAACAGTTTCTGCAGACTTCTTTCAAGCTTCCCATAATTACTTTGCTGCAACTTTGACCCAAGCTTCGAAGTCGACTTCCGCATCGGAAATCAAAGATACTTTTTCAAAATTAACAAGAATTGCCAAAGAACAGCAACTTTCTAAAATTGAATTTCAAAGGTGGATGGAACAGTCTAAGTTAACTTATATACGAGAAATATTTCTATCATCAAAAACTGATGACAAATTCATCATGCTGGATCACCAAATAATAAAAAATCTGGATGATATCGACATTCAGATGAAATTATCTTCAATGCCAGATTTTTTTGATCCAAAAAAATTCATTGAACAAATTCAATCCAAAGAGCAATTGAGATGGAACGGGACTGAGTCCTTTACTAGTCAAATGTTCAATATGCCCAAAGATACTGTATTGAAATATATCGAAGCCATCCAAGATTCTTCAGAATACCCCGTGATTCGATCTGCATTTGATCGCAAATCTGATCCAAGAGTTATGGTAGCTTTCTATCCATCGCAAGATTCTGACTTTTTCCACGTTATCTTTGAGTACGTCACCGAAAATAAAGAGAGAAAATATCTTTGGAGTCTACAAAAGGTAAACACTTTATCCGATCCCACTTTTCTTATACCCACACCAGATCTAAAATCGATTGCCTATGCCTCTCTTGAACGTGATTCTTTAGATACTAGGTTTCTTTTGCCTCACGATATGTCTCTATTTCCACATTCATATTTTTTTACGTTTTATTCTCCAGATACAAACACCTTATCGCTTGCGATGATGATAAGAACATCTTCAAATGCAGCTGTGCGATGGATCTCTTCAATTCCCTGCCTAGACAAGGAAAAGGCTTTGAAATTGCCTCATCTCAACCAAAAAGAACTACTTGAACTTCAATCACAAACATCACATTCATTTCCAATCCTGGCTTCAAAGTTTGACAGAGTTTTCTATAATGAGAAAACAAAATCCTTTGTATTTTTTTTAACAGAAACACATATTCATCATTATGATCCTACATCAGAAGATGCTGAAAAAAATAAAATTATTTATTATGCTTTTCAATCTTCAGCATTGTCTGAAAATAATTTTGGTTTCCGCGGTGAAATTCCCTTACCGAATTCAATGCTAGATCCAAAATATGATTATACTTTTGCAAAAGATGGTAGTTTCCTGACGCTGACGATAAGACCTCGCAATCTGAGTTCTTATTTTGCTAACCCCGATATCGAAGGATCTACCATCCAATCACACTATTTTCTTTTTAACGATCAATTTCAACTTGGCTTATCTAAGAAGGATCGTCCATGATTCACATTCAATGCTTAGAATATTTTTCACTTGATCAGACAATTGCTTCAAATTTGAGGTCGGAATGAATTACTTCAAAGTTTTTTTCATTCTTGGATTGATGAGTTTTCTCGGTGGGATTCAATTTGCCAACGCCTCTGTTCCCAATTGTGATTCTGTATTTCATTCCAATGGAAATAATCCTGACACTCCTCAATTAAAAAGATCACCCGAATTTCAAAATGCTCTTACAAATTATTTACACGCCACGATGACTCAGAAGAACCAACTCCTAACACCCGAGGAAAAACGGGATCTATTTTCTAAATTAGCTAAAATTGCACAAGAGCAAAAACTAACGAAGGAAGAATTCTCTTCCTTCATCGAACGTGAAAGGGATATATTTGTTCATACTCAGATTCTTGCGGTCAAGCCTGGTGATCAAATTATTGAGGTCAATTCACAAAAAGTACATGATCTTGAGCAATCAAGGTATGCATTAAAATTCCCGTGGATGCCTGATTTTCATTCCCCAGCTGACTTTCTTGTAGACCTTGAAAAAAATGAACAATACTCCATGCAAGCACCAATGAAGACAAGAATGATAATGAAAGATACGATGACATCATCTGTTTCTCATCGTGAAATCATGGAAAGCATCATTGAATTAGATGAGTATCGAATTTTGATTCAACATTTGAATAACGATCAGCATTCTTTTTATATTACAGCCTATGTCTTCCCCCATCAGCACAATCCAAATCTACGACAACTTATATTCGATTATAGTTTCGACAATAAGACGAATATTCACTTATGGGTACTCCAAGAAAAAATTAGAACGACAACGGCAACTAGTAAAGTTGAATTCGACTCATGGAAAACACTTGCAAGTCAAAAGCTACAATACTTGCCAGCTAACTTTTATCTATACTTATTCCCATTTTATTCCCCAGATCAAAACAAAATTATCCTCGCTCCTTTTTTTGATAGAATGATGGCTCCATTTCAATGGATAATTCTCGATTCTCCAGTTTCGCCAAAAATTATTGCAAAACTTCCTCACCTTCGAATTAGAGACCAAATGAACTTAGAAAGAAAACTTAGTGAATATTTTAGTACTGAAGCATCTGAATTACTTGGACTTTCATACTCTGAAGAATTGAATTCATTTTATTTTGTGAATTTTATGTTACCAGAAAATTTCGGCAATCGTATAGAATTCTCTATTTCTCGTATTTCAATCAAAGATGATCAAGATATTAACTTCTCGAGCGAATTTCATATTGAAGACATCAAGGACAGATTCTATACAACTCATTTTTCATTTGCCAAAGATGGTGGTTTCATAAAAATTTCCCACCATTCAGTGGCAAATAGAAACCAATTTCAAATTCAATTTACTTCATCATCTTTTTTGAAAATTCAAAATCACTACTATTCCCATCAACCCGCACCACCACCTGGCGAAGATGGTCCGTTTCGACAAACAAAGTATTTTTTCCCGGTCAACAGCCTTCAAGTTAAATCATCCAAATCGAGGTCCGAATGAACTTACCCTCTTCATACTTCTTACAACGAGTAGTATCGTTCATGGCTTGCTGCTTTGTGCAGTCTGCCTTGT
>CAZFSX010000337.1:0-3076 GCA_964522115.1 uncultured Pseudobdellovibrionaceae bacterium
CTTAGGAAAGATTCCCCCCACAGAGCCTTAACTTTTGAAAGCGAACGTGGTTCTCCTTCGATCTGCTGAAGGTTTGGTGGTTCTCCTTCACAGATCATCGCGGAGCTTTAAAGCTCCGCGATTTTTTTCTTCCAACCACAATATTCCCATCAAAATGGAATTTACCCCATCACCTGAATCACATCTTTTTCATCAAATCGGACCTTAGGGATTGTCGCATACTTATCCGTTGATGATCGATAACCTACAGCCACCGCCGCCACTGTCGCCCAACCTGTACCCTGCAATTTCAAAATACGATCATAGGCTTCAGGCTCTAAACCTTCCATCGGGCAAGTATCAATTTTCATCAAGGCAGCTGTTTCCATCAAAAAGCCCATCGCAATGTAAGATTGATTGTGAGCCCAATTTCTAATTTTTGCAGCTCGAGGACCCTGGACTAAATCACCAAGCAACATTTTTTTAAATCCAGCTAAGCTTTCAACAGTCACACCACGAACTTGAGCAACCTGAGCCAGATGCTGATCGATATGGGCCTCATCCATTTTTTCTTTGATCACCAAAACAACAAAGTGAGAACAATCTGTCACTTGGGATTGATTCCAAGAAACCTCTTTCAATTGCTTCCTTAATTCAGCATTTTGAATCACCAAAAACTTCCAAGGCTGCAATCCATAACTGGAAGGAGCTAAACGTAAACTTTCGGATAAAAGCTTCCAATCCGCAGCTGATACTTTTTTTTCAGGATCAAATGTTTTCGTTGCATAACGCCAGTTCAATGCTTGAAGAATATTTTCCATGACAGATCCTCCATGGGGTTGAAGAACAGACTACGTTGAATCATTTGGAATCACAATCCATGATCCAAAGCAAAAGGGCCAGGTGAACAACCTGACCCTCGAATAAAACTTATGTTACAATTCCTGCTTCCCTGAAAACAGTCAGAGGCAGAACAGAACAAATTTATTTTTTGTAAGCGCCCACGGAAATAATTTCTTCCTTATCAAGTCCCTTGCCTTTAACTTTGATCGAATAAGTCGTCTTTGGCTCGATCTTTTTTGTCACAGGATGTGTGAATTTGTAATCCACCCAAGCTCCATCTTTAGAAGCTGATTTCCACATTTCTTGGATAAACAACTTTCCATCTGGGTCTTTGATGTTCCACATATTTTTACCATTCAAAGCAGCATTATTTCCATGAAACTTCACTTCACCTTTTTCAGTGATAATGAACACGTACAAATCTTTCTTGACGAACTCGCCAGCTTTATCGCCGAAAGCTTTAAAAGCTTCTTCGCCTTTTTCTTCATAATACTTTGCTGCTTTTTGAGCCAGCGCCTTTGCTTCATCTTGAGTTCCAACATCTTCAGCATGGGCCATCATACCCATTGCTAGACTGAACGCCAAAAGCATTTTTTTTATCATTGTGGTTCCCCCTTGTTTCTATCTGAGACCATTCTTGCCGAGGTGATTTTAATTCGCAAATACAGGCGTGAAAAACTCGACCTTGGTCTATCAAGAAATCTTGATCTTCTGTCGAAACATCCTGGGACGAGGTTTTCATGAAACAGAAACTCCAGCATTTTTTCAAACATTGGTTTGCAAAGTTTAAAAGTATCAAGGGACGACTCAGCCTGCTTGTTCTTCTATTGGTGACCATCATCGCAGCTGGTTCTTGGAATACTTGGAGAATCACAGCCAAATCTGCCTTACAAACAAATTCACTGGTTCAACTGGAAGTTCCAAGCGCCATCTATGAAAGCGACTTAAATAGTGCTGTCAACCTGATCGCTTTTTGGATTCAAAATGCCTTGCTGAATGTTGGAAATCCTGAGCTAGTTAAAAAATCATTTCAACAGGTGGATTTAAACATCGAGCGATATAAAAAAGCAATCGAAGTTCTGCAAACAGTCCCCTGGGATCAGGATAAAAAAATGTACTTTGATTGGATCATGTCGGGAGTTCCTGATTTTGATGGAATGATCGTGGAAGTGCGTAAAGACATTGAAAATTTCAAAGGTACAGACCCTAAAGAAATCGAGCAATTTCGAAAAACGACATTAGAAGATAAAGTTCTGGCAAAAATGGGATCTGTCACTGGCCCCCTGGAAACACTGGGAGACATGCACAAGTCCTATCTGAAAGAATTTACAGATGGATACAATTCCGACCAGCGCAATTTAAAAACGACCACCATTGCCTTTGCATTGATTGGAACTTTGGTTGCCATTATTTTTGGACTTTTCCTTCGCGCAGTGATCACCAAAACATTGAATAGTTTCACGGAACGTCTTGAAGGTTCCAGCGTACATCTGCACGGAGCTTGCGGAGAACTGACCAATATGGGATTGCAATTAACTCAAGGATCCAATCAATCTTCGGAATCTCTGACAGAGACTTCTTCGGCCTTGGATGAAGTTGCAAGCATCATCCAAAAAAATGCAGATTTTGCTGTCAAAGCCAGTGAGGCCAGTCGCGGCAACAAAGATCATGCCGTTGAAGGAAAGAAAATTGTTCAAGAAGTTGTTCGCGCCATTGAAGAAGTTCGTGACTCCAGTCAACAATTTGAAACTCAAGTGGAACAGAACAATGCTGATCTTCAAGGTATTGCACAGGTGATCGCACAAATTGGTGAAAAAACAAAAGTGATCAATGATATCGTTTTCCAAACGCGCTTACTTGCCTTCAATGCTTCCGTTGAAGCCGCCCGAGCAGGAGAGCATGGAAAAGGATTTTCAGTTGTCGCACAAGAAGTCGGAAATTTAGCTTCCATGGCAGGATCTGCCGCGAAGAGCATCAATGAAATTTTAACTTCAGGGGTGGGCAAAGTCCAAGACATCGTTCATACATCTCAAGATCGTTTCCGCAGACATATCAGCGAAACAAGTACAAAGATCAATCACAGCATTGAAGTCACAGAACGCTGTGCGGATCTTTTTGATCAGATCGTGGTTCAAGTTGAAAATGTCACGAATATGGCTGAAGAAATTGCCAGTGCCAGCCGTGAACAATCCCATGGCATTGCTGAAGTGTCAAAAGCCGTGCATCTTCTAAACACCATCACCTCGAGCAATTT
>CAZFSX010000338.1:0-3055 GCA_964522115.1 uncultured Pseudobdellovibrionaceae bacterium
CAGAGTTTAAAGTTTTCAAACTCTCAGCAAATGATAGCTGAAAAAATTTTGCAGCAGATTCGCTCTCGTTTGAAGTACATGTTACGAGTCGGAACATCTTATCTTTCCATGAGCCGTAGTTCCAGAACACTTTCTGGAGGAGAAGCTCAAAGGATTCGTTTAGCGACTCAAGTTGGCAGTGGATTGATTGGTGTTTTGTACGTCATGGATGAACCAAGTATAGGTTTGCACCCCAGAGATCATCATCGACTTTTAGAAATCATGGCAGAAATCCGAGACAAAGGGAATACGCTGCTGTTGGTTGAGCATGATGAAGATACAATTTTATCTGCCGATTATGTGATTGATATGGGGCCGCGCGCAGGCAGTGATGGTGGGCAAATTTTAGCACAAGGAACTCCTTCGGAACTGATGAAGAATCCAGAAAGTATCACAGGAAAATATCTGACAGGAAAGCTCCAGATACCAATTCCATCTCAACGTCGGAAGGGGAATGGTCTAGAATTAAAGATTTTGGGAGCCAACGGAAATAATTTAAAAAATGTCGATTTGCATTTACCCTTAGGGCAATTCATAGCCATCACGGGCGTTTCTGGAAGCGGAAAAAGTACCTTGATTATGGATACTTTGTATAAGGAACTGGCTCGACATTTTTATCAAGCGAAGGGAATCTCATCATCATTTCGTGAAATTCAAGGACTTCAAGGTTTGGATAAAGTCATCGATATCAACCAGCGACCCATTGGACGAACTCCACGTTCAACGCCAGCAACTTATGTGGGGTTATTACCTATGATTCGGGATCTGTATGCTCAATTGCCAGAAAGTCGTTTGCGTGGTCTGACGCCAGGTCATTTTAGTTTTAATGTCAAGGGTGGGCGATGCGAAATCTGCAGTGGTCATGGTCAAATTCGAATGGAAATGCATTTTCTCAGTGATGTGTTTGTTACCTGTGATACCTGCCAAGGGGCTAGATACAACCGAGAAACTTTGAATGTTCGCTTTCATCAAAAAAATATTGCTGATGTTTTAGCGATGACTGTTCAAGAAGCTCGAGATTTTTTTAAAAATCATTCCAGCATTTCTCGTAAACTAGAAACTTTGCATCGTGTGGGCTTGGATTATATGACTTTAGGTCAAAGTTCAACGACGGTTTCAGGTGGAGAAGCTCAGCGGATCAAGTTAAGTAAAGAATTGTCTCGACGAGGCACTGGAAAAACCTTGTATATTTTGGATGAACCAACAACGGGGCTTCATTTTGAAGACATCAGAAAACTTGTTGAATTACTTCATGAGCTTGTTGACCAAGGTAATACGGTTTTGGTGATTGAACATCATATGGATGTTGTGAAGTGTGCAGATCATGTCATTGATTTGGGACCCGAGGGGGGGCGAAATGGAGGTCTTATTGTGGCGCAAGGAACTCCAGAGCAGGTTGCAAATCACAAAGATTCGTTGACAGGGAAATACTTGAAAAAAGTACTTCAGAAATCGTCCTAGAAGTTCAAAATGAAAAAGGCCCATTTTGATTATGGGCCTTGATTCTTGTTGAATGAAATTTTGTTAAATTTGAAGTTTTAGGCAATTTTAGTCATTTTACGGCGCTTCATATCTGGGAAGAGTTCAAAAATCTTCTTCTCAATTCGTTCGGATGTAACAGGTTTTAAAATATATCCATCCACTTTCATTGTCTTGGCTTGAATGACGTAATCTTTTTCCAAAGCTGCAGTCATGAAGACAAAGGGAATCGATTTGAATTTCTCTTCTTCTCGAACCAATTTCAACAAATCGAATCCGCCCATATTCGGCATCATGATGTCGGAAATAATTAAGACTGGGATTTGTGAATTTGATTTCAAATAATCCCATGCCGCTTGTCCATCAATCGCAGCAAAAACATCAAAATCTAATTTCAACAGAATGTGACTTATCACTTTCCTATTGGCATCGGAATCTTCTGCGATAAGAACAATCGGCTTTTCTTTCTTGACTTCTTCTTTGGTTTCTTCACTCATGGAAAGACTCCTTCAGCTGATCAATCTTTCGGACAAATACAGAAAGGAATGAAGGGCAAGAACAAGGAATTAACATGCAATGGAAGAATCTAGATGAAGGTCCATGGATCGATGCTCACTGTCACATGGCAGACTTAAGGGTCCAGCCCTTTCTTCAGGATTGGTTACAGCAAAGTGAAGAGCTGAAGATTCAAGGTCATGCAATGGCAGGTTTGGATCCTAGCGATTGGTCTAGGCAAATGGAAATAAAGAAAAAATTTTCTGAGCATCAGTGGTGGACATGTTTTGGTTTGCATCCGTACAAGGTGCATGAATTGAAAGAATTGTCCCAGTTGGATCAAAAGATGAACCAATTATCAGGCGTTGTTTCTTCTGCTGATTTGATCGGTGAAACAGGGCTGGATCTTCGTCCAGCTTATGCATCCAGTTTTGATCTTCAGTTGGAATCGATGGAATTGCATGTTGAACTTGCGCATTTCATGAATAAGCCCTTGGTCTTTCATGTTGTTCAAGCGTGGAAGGAATTTGATCATTTTCTTCAATGGAACCCATTGTCTGTACCTGCGATTTATCATAGTTTTTCTTTGTCGGCACCTAAAGCTCAAATCCTTCTAGAAAGAGGTTTTTATTTATCAATAGGTCCAAGCGTATTGAATGAATCGAATCACAGGCTTCATCAAGCTTTGAAGCATATTCCTTTGGATCGAATATTGTGTGAAACGGATTTGCCGGATCAGAAACCACAGATGATACCCGATCATCAGGATTGGAAGGGATTGAATCCTCCTTCTTGTTTGTTATTGGTGGCCGAGAAAATTGCTTCGATACAGAATCTTTCTCGAGATCAGGTTTTAGATCAATCGACAAAAAATTTTTTGAAAATTGTGAAATCGCAGTGAATTGCTTGTCATAACAGGATGCTGCAGTTAGGCTTAAAGCAGTGATGAATATGAAAAAATGGCAATTGCAGATAAATTTTCTTTTTTTTCTTTTTGTGTCGATCCATTCTGTCGCACAAAAAGGCAATGATTCTTACTCTG
>CAZFSX010000339.1:0-3040 GCA_964522115.1 uncultured Pseudobdellovibrionaceae bacterium
GGAATCAAAGCCCGTTGCCCTGGCTGAAGCACCAAGGTATTTTCGATCTGAGCGCGCACATCAAAGCCACTGGCCTCTTTGGACTGATAGGCAGGAAGATCCCCTTTAAAGTGAGCAAGTGTTTTAATTTTTACGGGTAGTCTTAACATCCATGATCTCCTTTTTTTCTATTTCGATAATTCCAGATAAATTATTTTAATTTTAAAAAGCTTTGAACTTGTTTTGAAAAACTTCCAGCTTGAGATCCCATCAAAAACAGACCGCTTTCAGAAAGGTTCAAATGCTGATCCAAATATTCGCGCAAACTTGCGACTGTGATATTTTCAATCTGACGAATCACTTCTTCCACAGGCATATATTTTTCAAAAACCATTTCGTTGGAGGCCAAAGAAGTCATACGATTTTCCACATCTTCTCCGCCCAAAACAAGAGATCCAATAATCTGACGCTTATAAAATTCTAATTCTTTTTTTGAAATGCCTTTTTTCTGAATTTCCAAAATTTCTTGCTGAACCAACTTTAATACTTTGGGCAAACTTTTAGGCTCACAAGAGGCTTGAATAAAAATAATTCCCTCGTCCACAAAAGTATTCAGCGAGCTATGAATGGAATAAACCAATCCCATCTGTTCTCGTACTTTTTGATACAACCTGGAAGTCATTCCGCCGCCCAATAAAGCATTGACGACAAAGGCCTCAAAACGAAATTTATGACGAAAGCTGACTGTAGGAATCCCGGCTAACAAGTAAATATGTTCACTGGGCCGATCAATACAAAGTCGAATCGGCTGATGCTGGGGCTTTTCAACTTTTAAATTTCCAGGCAAGGACGTCTTTAACTTCGCCGCAGGAAACTTCTTTTTGCAGGCCCTCAATATAGGAGCTAAATCCACATCTCCGGCCAAACTCAAAATCATCCGTGAAGGTTGATAATGTTCCTGGTAAAAAGTTTGAACATCTTTCATCGTCAAAGCTTCGATCGTTTCCGCATAACCCAAGATAGGTCGCCCTAATGGATTCTGACGGTAAGCTTGATCTAAATAAAGATCATAAATCAAATCTTCAAGATTATCTTCGCTCATGGCAATTTCTTGCTGAACAACCGATTTTTCTAATTTAAAATCTTTTTGAGAAATTTTCATATTCAACACAAGATCCGAAAGAACATCTAAAGCTCTTTCCCAATCCTGTTTTAAAACATAGGCATGAAAAACAGTATATTCGCGTGTCGTGTAGGCATTGAGTTCACCACCGACTTCTTCTAAAGATTTTGCAATTTCAAAGGCTGTGCGATGGGTTGTCCCCTTAAAAACCAAATGCTCGATAAAATGAGCAATTCCCGTTTGTCCCTGGGGCTCATGACGAGTCCCACTGGGCACCCAGATTCCAATTGAAAGACCACGGGTTCCAGGGTGTCGTTCAAACAACACCCTGAGACCTTGATTTAATTTTGTTTTATGAAATTCAAAAGGAACACTCATGAAGAACTATTGAAGCTCTTTTGTCAGTAACACTTTACGAGAAAGTTTAATACGACCAGCACGGTCGATATCCAAAACCTTCACATCAAGTTCTTCACCTTCGCGAAGAACATCTGTCACCGCACGAACACGTTCATGAGCAATTTCGGAAACATGCAAAAGACCTTGTGTATTCGGTAGAATTTCCACAAAGGCACCAAAGTCTGTGATTTTCATCACTTTCCCTTTGTAGACTTTCCCTACTTCTGCCTCTGCACAAATGCCTTGGATAATTTCAATCGCTTTTTTCGTTGCGCCTGGATCTGCAGAAGCAATGTGAATGGTTCCATCATCTTCGATTTCGATCTTCACACCCGTTTGTTCTGTGATACCGCGGATGACTTTTCCTCCAGCACCGATCACTTCACGAATCTTATCTGGATGAATTTTGATGGTCTCAATTCGAGGAGCAAACTCTGAAATTTCTCCACGAGGAGTTTTCATCACTTTTTCCATCTCACCAAGGATATGAGCACGACCTTCTTTGGCTTGCTTCAAGGCCTGTTCCATCACTGCAAAACTCACACTGTCAATTTTGATATCCATTTGAACAGCTGTGATACCTTGATTTGTTCCTGCAACTTTAAAGTCCATATCGCCCAAGTGATCTTCATCACCCAAGATATCTGAAAGAACGGCAACACGGTCACCTTCTTTGATCAATCCCATGGCAATACCCGCAACGTTTCCTTTTACCGGAACACCCGCATCCAATAAAGCCAATAAGCCCGAACAAACTGTTCCCATCGAACTAGAACCATTGGATTCCAAAACTTCAGCCACAATACGAAGAGTGTATGGGAACTTTTCATGATCTGGCAAAATGGCTTTCAATGCACGTTCTGCCAAGTTTCCATGACCAATTTCACGACGACCTTGTCCACCAAAACGACCGACTTCACCAACAGAATAAGGAGGAAAATTGTAATGCAACATGAACTTACGTTTGAAAGTTCCATGCAATGAATCCACCATTTGTTCATCATCACCAGTTCCCAAAGTCACTGTTCCAAGAACTTGAGTTTCACCGCGAGTGAATAAACCAGATCCATGAGCACGAGGTAATAAACTGACTTCACAAGCAATAGGACGGATTGTTTTTGTATCACGACCATCGATACGTACTCCACGATCCAAAATCATATCGCGAGCCACACGGTATTTTGCTTCTTCAATCAAGGTCGCGATTTCTTTTTCGCGTTGAGCTTTTAACTTGTCATCCGTGATCGCTGCCAAAAATTTTTCATCAGCTGCTTCATGAACTTTATCCGCAGCTGCATATCTTTCCATTTTTTCTTTGATCGAAAGAGCTTTTTCAATTTCTGGTTTCACAAACGCTTCGACTTGAGTACGGAAATCCGCATCGATCGTTGGAGCCGTGAAGGCACGTTTTGCTTTTGATCCAACTTTTTCACGCAATTCATCTTGTGCATTCAAGAATGGAATTAAAGATTGGTGACCAAACTTCATAGCAGCCAAAGCGTCTTCTTCAGAAATAAATTTTGCTTCACCTTCCACCAT
>CAZFSX010000340.1:0-3009 GCA_964522115.1 uncultured Pseudobdellovibrionaceae bacterium
TAATCATGTCTTTTAATTCGTCATTATTACGAACTTCTTCATTGATCTTTTGATCTTTGTACTTATAAGTTACTTTTTTTAACACCTTATTATCCGAAGCCGCATCATACTCTTGAACCTCCATCAAATCTGTCGTTCCAAGACCATGACAGGACTCACATGCACCACGTGGATTATTAAATGAAAAAAATCGTGGTTCCAAAGCGGGAAAGCTATACCCGCATTCTGGACAAGCCGCATGCAATGAATAGTTTTTCCTTTCTCCATTCAAAAATTCGATAATCATGTGACCTTTTGCCATTGATAATGCTGTATTCACGCTTTCACCGATTCGAGATTTTAATTTATCTTGAAGAATCAATTGATCCACCACTAAATCAATATCATGAGCCTTGGTTTTCGCTAATTTTTTTGCCTTTTCAAGCTCCACCATTTGTCCATCAATACGAGCTTTCACAAAACCTTTTTTCATCCACTTTTGAAACTCCGCCAAGAACTCTCCCTTTTTTCCTTGTGCCATCGGAGCCAAAATATAAAATTTAGTACCTTCCTTCATACGAAAAAGTTCATTCAAAATTTGCTGAGGTGTCGTCTGTGCAACTGGAATATCATGAGTAGGACACTTAGGAATTCCAACTTTGGCATACAAAAGTCGAAGATAATCGTAGATCTCTGTGACTGTTCCCACGGTTGATCTTGGATTTAAACTAACACTTTTTTGATCGATGGCAATCGCGGGACTTAAACCTGTGATCGAATCCACTTCTGGCTTTTTTAATTGCTCTAAAAATTGTCGAGCATAAGCTGACAACCCTTCAACATAGCGTCTTTGCCCTTCGGCATAGACGGTATCAAAAGCTAGAGAAGATTTTCCGCTTCCACTTAATCCTGTCATCACCGTGATTTTATGACGAGGAATCTTCAAAGAAATATTTTTCAGATTGTGCTCGCGGGCCCCTTGGATTTGAATGCCCTCAATCAATGATTCATTTTGTTTCACGAAAATCTCCTTCTCATCCTTCAACTTCCTTGTACCATCGAAGTCACTTATCGATTATCAGGAAGTCGGCCTTTAAGAAACTCAATCAAAATCTGAACTCCTTGCCCACTTCCTCCGACACTGGAAAGAGATCCAGAGGGACGATCATTCCACGAGTAAATATCCAAATGAGCCCATGGTATTTTTTGACCAACAAATTTTTCTAAGAACAAAGCTGCGATAATGGCTCCACCAAATCCATCACTGCAATTTGCAAAATCTGCAAAGTGAGAATTTAAAGAACCCGCATATTTTTGAACTAAAGGCATTCTCCAACAATAATCTCCGGCCTGAGCACCCGCCAACTGCAAATCTTGAGCTAGTTCATCATGATTAGAAAACAACCCCGCAACCTCAGCACCTAATGCCACCTTAATGGCTCCGGTCAAAGTGGCAACATCAATCACACACTCTGGCAATTCTCCCTTGTATCCCTCCAAAGCGACATCCAAAACGTCTGCAAGGACCAATCGTCCCTCCGCATCTGTATTATGAATTTCAACAAAGGCACCCTGCCGAGAACGAATCACATCGCTAGGTCGATAGGATTTACCGTCCACACTGTTTTCCGCTAAACCTACATAAAAATCGACAGGATGAGGATACTTGCTGGCTTGGACCCATGAGGCCACAGCCAAAACACTGGCCGCTCCACCCATATCTTTTTTCATCAATCGCATCCCAGAAGAAGGCTTAATATCTAAACCACCCGTATCAAACGTGAGCCCCTTTCCAACCAAGGCCACGGGGCGACGTCGAGATTTTTTTGATGGACGATATCGAAGAATCAAAAGACAAGGAGGATTTTCCGATCCCGCTCCGACGGCTAAATGCAGATTCATTTGTTCTTTTTTCAATCTGGCCTGATCCCAAACTTCAAGCTGAAGATATTGGGACTTGGAAAACAGAGACTTGGCTTGTTCCACAAATTTCTGGGGTGTTAAAACATTCGGAGGAAGACTGACCCAGTGTCTGGATAAATTTGTTGCTTGAATAATGCGTTGAGCTTCTGCCTTTAAGTCATGACTTCGCTGCTGATCTTGTGTCACAACATGCAAAGAAGGAATGGCTGTCGCTTTTTTCTGAAGAAATTCCGTTTTAAATTGAAATTGCGAAAGCCCCCAACCCACATAAAAGCCGAATTCGATATCTGCATGTGTACCTTCAAAATGAACCTGAAGTGTATCCAGATGATAGGGCTTAATAAACTGCAATAGACTTCCAGACTGTTCCCTTGCCCAAGTATATTCACTCTCTTCCAGAAGACCAAAATGCTGCAGGGAATGAGGAGAATTCGTCTTCTGAATTAAAATCCAAATAGGTCCATGAGCGCTGGTAAAATGATAAACCTCTTTAGGATGTTCTAAGAGTTGATCTATCTGCCACGGCATCGCATAGGTTTGAATCAACTCTTGCACACGGTGAGGCTGATCAGCTTGATGAACCACAAATAAAAAACCGATTTTATGTTCCACCATCTTACTTTTAGACTTTTTTGCATCTTGAAAAGCAGAATTCTTCGCCCCATGCCCCTGAACTGAAGCAACATGTGAAGACGTAAATCGCAATCCCTTCAATCCCTGAAAATCTAAATCGCTGCTTACCAACCTTCGTCTTGGACTTTGTTTTATTGTCGTCCCACTTTTTTTTGTCGTTTTCTTTGTTGCTTTCAAAGTTGTTTTCAAAATCCACTCCTTGGTTTGATCAAATCAAGTCCAAGCTTAACAGACCAAGGTCTGGGTCTCAACGGATTCCGTGGATCTTGTAGACGCCCCTTGGCTGAAATTCTAAAATAAATCATGGTTAAGACAGATATTTCCCTGAAACTGATGTTCTATAATGCCGAAAATTTCTTTTTCCTTTCGGATGAAGATCTTAGCCCCGAACACACAAAACTTGATGAAACTCAGTGGCAAAAACTTTCCACAAGTATTTATGAAAATAAGCCTTTGAACAAATCTAAAGCCATC
>CAZFSX010000341.1:0-3007 GCA_964522115.1 uncultured Pseudobdellovibrionaceae bacterium
GCGTGGCCTCGACGAGGGATCCTATTTATGGAACTGTTCAGAGTCAGTTTTCAAACCCCACTCTGACGATCAATCAAAGGGAAGCAAGTTGTGAAACAACATTTTCTGGATATTCAGGATCTTGTATCGATGGAACAGCTCAGCCTTCCCAGGTTATCAATGTTCAAATTTCAGGTGTGTCTTGCCGTTTGACTCGCCCTAGTACGATGGCAGCGAAGGAGATCCCATGAATCAAAGAGGTTATAGCCTTGTCTCGGTTCTTGTCGGAATGGTTTTATCAGGAATTGTCTTGGTTGGGATAGGCCAAGCGATGTTGGCAACTCAACAAGGTGTTCAAAGAGTGAGTCATGGGCAGACCCAAAGTCAGGTACATTTTTTAAGTTTACAAAGTGCCCAATCCACAAACTTACTTCGAGATGGGATTTCGACAGATGCACAGATAAAAGACTGTTTAAATCAGAAGGGATCTCAGTGTACATCATTGCCTGCATCAACAGCTTGGCGAGTATTAAATGCAGGTCCTGGGACACATTTATATCCTTATTATGAAGCCGGTGGAAAAGGAGTTCTAACACCAACTGCAGATGCAATTTTAAAAAGTCTCATCGAGTATAAGTTGGTTTGTTCAACTTCTGAACGTTGCGAAAAAGTAGATGTTCGAATCACAACAGCGCCCATTGGAAAAAACACATACAAATTGAATTCAAGGGAATCTGTATTGTCCTTTCCTGCCAGGTATTTTGTCGGTGATTCAAGTATGGATTTATCCTGTGCTGGAAAAAATGCATGGATGTCGACGATGAACTTCACTCAGGCTGTTGGTCAAGGTGGCCGTTGTCAGACCACCGTGTTGGATCCGCAAAAAGATCATACTCAAAAGTGTTCAAACAATCTTCCTAAATCGGGTTTTGGTCGCCAAGTTGCCAGTGGATCTGATTGTGTTGTTGCGGCAAGCGATAGTTGTGTGGCCGGCTTTGGGGGGGTAGGTGTTATCAATCAGCAATCCAGTTGTTTTGCAGGTACACTGCCTGATACGACGGCCGCATCTTGTTCTCCCATTACGACATCCTGTATTGGTAATGATCTTGTGACTCAAGATAGTTGTGGAAAAGTAACTCAGAAAACATCCAACAGTCCAGCCTGCGTTCCCGCGAATGTTTGTCGTGATTTTCCAGCGCAGTGTCAGGGGGCTGATTTGGTGACGATGAATTCCTGCGGGGTTGAGGTTCGTCGTGATGTCAATTCAACAAGTTGTTCGTCCTCTTGTTATGGGCAACAGCCCGCAGTTTGTAATGGCACTACGGAAGTGATTAAAAATAACTGTGGCGTCGTCATTCAATCCATCAACAATTCTGTGAACTGCCAACCCCCAAGCACTGACTGTGTTCCAGAGTCTCGAAGTTGGGATTTTCAAGGTAATATTTGTACTGTGAAGTTTCCTGCAGCACAAGATGGTGAAAATTATCATGCTTCATGCCGTGCCCATGCGTGGGATAATATGGCCATCCATAAGCCAATAGGATGTCGAGCTGGAAAATGGGTTGAGGGCGGCTTGGGTTGGGATGGCGATAAAGCAGGAGGAGAATGTCGCACGATTCGAGATGCTGGTAATTGCATCATGCCATATGTGCAAGCTGAAAATAATTCTTTTGGTGAAATCTGTTACTGCAAATCTTCTGTGGGGCCATAATATGAAACCTAATAGAAAAGAAAAATTAAATCGAATAAAGTTGAATCAAAGAAATTTGTTTTGGGTGAAACAAAACGGAAGTATTGTCATACCTGCTTTAATTATTATGGCAACGATTGCCTCATTAGCAACATTTCTTCCAACTTTAAGAACTTACACAGAAAAAACAATTCGCTATGAAAGAGCTCGTGCTGAACTCTCTGTCATTCAATCTCGTATTCAAGCGTTAAGTCTTTTGCCTCATTTTTATAATTGCAACAACAGCACTTGCACATTGAAGTCAGCAGATATTTTAGCACAAATTCCATCCGGCAAAGTCACTGGCAGTCAGTTTCAGGTGGCAAGAGTCAATAATCAATGGGAGTTTTCTGGGGTTTTGTCCTACTATGATCCCCAATCTAAGATTCGGCTGAAAGATGCAAAAATATTATCGATTGTTCCAGATGAAATTATGATGTCCAATTTGGTTGATTGTGCTGCCACACCAGCAACACCTATTTTTAAAGGCTTTTCCAGTTCTGGCGCAGTTATATGCGCGGCCTTGCCAAAACCAAAATGTAGCGGATCCAGAGATTATGTCAAGGCAGTAGGGTCCTCAGATATGTCTGTTGATTGTGAGCCCATAGCAAGTGCAAGCATTGGATGTAAATCATCGAGTACCAAGATGGATTCCTTTAAGTGGGATGGTGGAGCGAACTTCAGTGGAATATCCTGCGGATCCAGATTGGATCCATTTCAGCTTTATCAATATGACCCCAATCAACATTGGATCACTAAGGGAAGCACATGTCTTCCAACACCACCGTCCTGTAATGGAACAGATCTTGTTTATAAAGACAGTTGTGGAAAAACAATTTCAATGGCAAAAAATGATCCTTCCTGCGCTTCCTGTCAGGTAAAAAATCCAACTTACACCTGCGAAGCACCGAACAACACAGATCTTGTTCAAAAAGATTCTTGTGGAAAAATTGTGGATCGAAAGCCAGCATCGACCTTGCCAGCAAAATGCCAAGGCATGGATCTCGTCACTGAAAATGAATGTGGATTAGTCACAGCAACGACGAAAAATGATCCAAGTTGTGTGAATATTACCCCTATTACTCTGACTATGGGATGTGGTGCCTCAAATAATAATGACAATACATGCAGTCAAGATGTTGCGTCTTTGATGGCGCAGAATAATATTCGACCATTTCATCTTAGTATTTCCAATGTGCAGGTTTCGAATTGGGGGAGAAACGGATGTGATACTTGTTATGGTCCTACTATATTCTTGAGTGGGACCGTTGTGAATATGAGATTGAATTCCATTTCTGC
>CAZFSX010000342.1:0-2988 GCA_964522115.1 uncultured Pseudobdellovibrionaceae bacterium
CCGACGGAGTTGGCGGACAAAAAGAATTCTTCTACACAAAGCATGGGGTAAAACCTGTTGATGATGATTACAGCTCCGCACAAATGGCAAATTGCCTGAATGGTCATTGTGAACAAAAAATAAAAAATAAAGCTTTAGTTAACGAAGAAAATAATTATCTGGAATCATCCGCTCCTCAAAAAAACTCCACTTCTTCGCCGAGCCCATCTTTATCCACCCCCTCAAACACAAACACCAGCTCATCCTCATCATCCTCCAGCAGCGACGACGACACGGCCCCATCTTCCCCTTACTCCAACAATTCCTACACCAACCGCGCACCCTCCAACGACGACTTACAAAAAGGCCTCAACGACTGCGCCCAAGCCACACTCAATGCCGAATCAACTTGTGATGAACACTCCAACAAAGATCTCTCCTCATTTAATTCTGGCGCAAGCAAGCTCATTGGCATGATGGCAGGCCGTGGTGGAGCGGCTGGAAATTGCGCCCTCAATGGAGCCATGGCAGCCCTCGTCCCTGGCGTTACAGCTGCCGTCACCAGTCAGTGTGCAGCGGCTTACTATTCCTGCTCATCCGCCTGCTCTCAGGCCACAGCAGCTTCGGCTTCTCAGCCGGCCTTCGTCACCGCTATCGCGTCCTACAAATCTCGATGCGAAGGTCTGTCGAAAAAAACAAACTCCTTCACCAGCAGCGTGCAAGGTGTTGGAAACTCTGTCAGGGCGGCCTATGACTGCCAAAAGCAACTTGCCAATAACAATGACTGCATGAAAGATCCCATCAAGTGCATCTTCGGCAATTCTGATTGTTCCACCCCACAGTCCCGCCAAAGTAATCCCGCCTGCTTCTGCCAATACACCAACCCCAACGATCCCATGTGCGCTATCGTGAACAAAATGCAGGACCCCAACGCCTCATCCGACCTTGCTTCCACCATAAGTCTTTCCTCCACACTCAGCTTTGGGAATGAAATCACCGATTCAATTTGCAAAAGAAAGACAAACCATGTTAGCAAGCTAACGCCACCTGACTCAAATTCTCTGACTCACAGAATCTTGGGAGAATCGCCATCGTCCTGATAATTGGATACACCTCAAGCTCACACGCAACACTAATGTTTCCTGCAGGTAATCCATGTAGACATGATATGCTTGAGCCTGCACAAGCTCATGGACGTAATCAATGGTTTAAAAAGTGCTACCCTATCCATTACGAACTTTTCTTCCCTCGAGGTATAGTAGATGAAGTCGAAGACTTCGATGGTGTGCAACGTTATCTATATCCAAGTTACGCGGTTGTAATAAAGAATGCGAGGGGTACAGTGAGTTCTGTTGAAGGTAATAGATGGACAGCGCCTATTGTTGCACCACTAACCCAGAATGATCCATCATGCGCAATCCCAGAGCCAAATTCATTTATTGGACTTTGCTCAATCAAAACAACACCCTAAAGAGTAGTTCTTATATTTGTACTGGTATGAATTTTTTGGACATGGCTGAAGCGATCTATCTCACGCAGTTTTTTCTAAGAATAAAAATATTAGTAGGTACTAATTAGAAAATCCAGTTAACACCACAATCCAGCTTTGAGGAAAAATGGATTTAAAAAATCCTAAAACAAAGACTCCCTCAGTAAAGGCTTCGAACTAAGAACCTTAAATCGTATTAAATGAAACCACGTACCAATTGTGACAAAAAATGGCCATGGCACGGACCTTGCTCTAAGGACATACCGAACCTAACAAACTGTTTATTTACTTTAATCAAAAAGGAGAAAATTATGATGTTATTAAAAAATAAAACAAAACTACTTATTGGAGCTATCGTGATTGCAACAGTCCAAACTTCAACTGTAAATGCATCTCTGTTTGTTCTACCCAATAGATGTGGACACGATCAATTAGAACCAGCGCAAGCTTATGGCCGTAATCAATGGTTTAAAAAGTGCTACCCTCTCCATTACGGACTTTTCTTCCCTGGAGGTATAGAAACTGGCGGCGTGGATACCACAAATGCACCACAATATCCAACTTACGCGGTTATTAAGGGGAATGATTCAAAGGGTAAAATGATTTTTGAAGGAAATGGATGGAGGGCTCCGTTGGTTGCGCCACCAACACAGAATGATCCATCATGCGCAATCCCAGAACCGAATCAGTTTGTCGGTTTATGCACTGCAAGCTGCGCAACAAGTGATACTGAACTTGCTTCACCTAAGGGTACCAAATCATTTGAAACAATGTATGAAAACATGATTGAGGAAGTACTTTCACCAATCATCAGCCAAAATGAAAAACATGACGTAACCGAAAGGAAACTTAGGGGATACACCCGTGATATGATGGACTCTTCACAAGAAATATTTAAAATAACTACTGAAAATGGTACCATTTTAAAAACTTCGTCGCACCATCCACTGCTTACATCAAATAGAACTATGGTACGAAGCAAAGATATAAAGGTAGGCCAATTTCTATTAACTGGAAATGGTACCCCCACAAGAGTCATGTCTGTGGAAAAAGAATTATTCTTTGGAAAACTCTACAATGCAACTATCGATACAAATGACCGACAAAAAAGTCTATACATTATCAACAACATCATTAGTGGCGACAAAAAAATTCAAGATGAGACCATTTCAGAAATCAATCGTTCTATTTTTAGAGACATCGTGAACCAGGAGAATTAATATGAAAATGGGTGGAATCATTTTGTTATTAATGGCAGGGCTTTCTAGTTGTAATGCAAAATCTGAAGCCGTGCAAAATTTGAATAATAATAAAACTACTGAAGCCAGAAATGAGGAATCTTGCAAAGTTTCTTCAGATCCGTTTTTCTGTCAAAAAGTGGCATGTCAAAATGCAGGCGCTAAATTCGATGATAATAAAAACATCTGCGAATGCTCTGAAGGTCAAATCTTTTCTACAGAGAATACTGGCGCGTGTATTCATCTTCGAGCAGAAATGATATCAAACGCTAATCAAATTAC
>CAZFSX010000343.1:0-2940 GCA_964522115.1 uncultured Pseudobdellovibrionaceae bacterium
CAAAGTATTCCATGTGGACACGGACACCATCGTCATAGGAAAAGTGTCTCGAATTGATCAAACGAGTTCCATATTCCATGCGTGATCCACCTAAAGATTCTACTCCTGGTAATTTAGGTTTAAATTTGTCAGCCAAGGTGATATGAGGAACGCCTTGAGAAGAAACAACGGCCACAGTTTTATGATCTGCAGCTAAAAGAATTTTAATCTGTGGATCGCCGTAGATTTCCATTTCTTTAATGGGCTCGGCCATCATTTGATCCAGCTCCAAATACGTGACAGGTTGTGGAAGTTGAAAAAAATAAAAGGAAACTTCCTGATATTTTTTTGTATCGATAAGAATGGATCGGTATTGATCAATCATGTGATCTGCATCCGATGGGCCAATTTCTTTAGTGACTCGAACATGATAATCAAAAACAGCGCCACAGGCTGCAGGTTGTGTTCGCGAAGGAAAAGCCATCGTGCTGATCGACGATAAAGTGATCCCAGCAAGAAGAAAGATGCTTGCGAAGATTTTCAGTTTAGGAATGGAATGTAGAAGTCTTACCAGCATGGGTCGATCCTTACTTTTCTGAATGAAGCAAGGTCATTTATAAAGGAAAACAAGAGGGAAGAACAGTGAAAATCTCTTCATAAAAAGGATCCTCACAACGGCAAAGATCGAAGATGAAGATTTCTTCACAAAGCAGGAAAAATAACTAAGGGCATGGAAAATAAAATTGAGAGATGATTTAAAAAATAGAAAGATCCAAAGGAAGAATGGGTCCCATCCATTCTGCGTACAGGGCGTGATCTTCATAGGCATTTCCTGTCAGTGGATGAAACAGAACAGAGAAGTTTCCGTGATTTTTTAAACACCAGTCTTTCACGGCAGCTAAGTGCTCGGCATCAAACCAGGCCTCGAACATCGGCAGAGGATGGGGACCAATGGGACGATGGCGAACGGGGCCTGCTCCTGCAATTTGATCGCCCAATTCTTTGAGCATGAGAATCCGAAGTTGCTGACATTGTGGAATTTCTTCCACCTGACAATAAATATGAACATGATAAGCAGTAACATTCGGTGGAATCATTTGCTTCATAGAATATTTGTCCCTTCATTTATCGGAAGTAAGCCTCTTCCAGTTTGTCCAGAAATCCAAGATGCACGTCTGAAAAGCGGGTTCCCCAAAAAGCTGTGATACTCAGTGTGGACATTCCCACCTTGGCATTGGCCAAGGGGATTTCATTCAAATCGCCAAGAATTTGAAAACCACCAAAGTTTTTTGGGCCATTGTAGCCAATTCCAATTTTGGCATTGGATCCTATATTGGATACCCATCGATGAATGGAGCTTGGACCAAGATCGAAGGACTGCTCCTGCAATCCGTAATTCAAGGCTAACAAAGCTGCTAGGTAAAAGGATTGCATGACGACGAAATTGTATCCATAGCCAATTCCAAGACGTGCTGTATTGAATCGGCCCCTTTGAAATTGGGAAAAATCTCCCCAGCGTGATTGAACTTCTGTGGGAATCAAGGCGGAGTCGGCAGTGATCTGATGTTGATTCAATCCCACAGTGCCAAGAAGGCTTCCGCCACTTTCTTTTTGTCGGTAAGAATGTTCAAAGCTGCTTCCCACCGAGTAGTTGTCGGGTTGAAAAACAAAGATGGCTTGAATGCCATAGTGACGATTGGTGATATCAGGTCGTTGAATGCGAGGGTCACTGGAAGTTAAACTGGGTTGAATTTCTGAAGACTTTTCAATGTAGTAGCCAGAGTAATCTTGGTAGAAAAAATCATAGGTTGCATATTTGCCATAGAATCGAAATTGCCAGTCCTGGATTTTTGAATCTCCATACAGTCGGCGGCTTTCATTGTCAGGGGTTGTGTTCGTGCTGAGGCGAAGTCCAAAGGCTCCGTAGGAAAAGGAGGCAAAAATATTTCCGATGCTGTGGGGATTGTATTTGATCGTATCCACACCCGGCGTGGGAGAGGAAGGATTTAATTCCATATTCAGCCCTGGGGCTTCCGCTCCCAACTTGATTCCAAGAGTGTTCTTTGCATCCTTACTCCATGTGGCCGCAGAGACCTGTGAGTGTAACATTAGAAGGATTGCAAAGAATGAAAAACGAAATGCGTCGATGATCCTCATGATGTTGATCCATCATCTTCTTCGACTAAAGAGGATAGTTTGGATAGATTTTTTGTATCGATAATAAGAGGAATTACAGATTTATTTTTGTCTAAAAAATGACTGAGGGATGCTGCAACTTTCTTCTTTCCAGATTTCACTTCTACGGCAAAAGTTTTTCCATTTTGATTCACATAAATAAAATCCACTTCATATTGTCCATCTCTCCAGTAGAAGGTATCACCGCCGAATCGAATCAACTGACTTCCTACATAGGCCTCGAAGCGACGACCAAAATCGACAGTAGGGGCTAAGCCTTCAATAAGGGCTGGAGCCATGGGTATAATTTTAGGAGAACTTGCTTTTTGTAAAACTTTTTTAGGAGAGAACTTTTCTAAGGGATAGAAAAGATAGGACTGTTGCAATAATCTTAGATAGTGTTTGACGATTTCGACATTGCCGGATTCTTGAAGTTGACCCAAAATTTTTGTATAACTCACATCTTGAGCTGGGTAATTTGCTAAGATTTCTACCATTTGATAAAATAGCGCAGGTTTTTTAACATGATTCATTTGTATGATATCTTTGCCAATCACAGTTTGAATGATAGATTTTTTTATATAATCCTTCCACCTTCGAGGTTTTGAAAGATATTCATAGCTACCTGGGTACCCACCATAGCGAAGAAATGATTCCAAAGTCATGGTGGGGTGAAGTTTTTGAGACAATTCAATACCCCAGTGAGGTACTTCTAAAACTTCAAAACGTCCAGTCAGACTTTCATTCATCCCCTCGTTCAAATCCAGAGATGATGATCCAAGAAGC
>CAZFSX010000344.1:0-2937 GCA_964522115.1 uncultured Pseudobdellovibrionaceae bacterium
GCAAAACCTTTTCCGTGTTCGCCAGCTCTGGCCGCTTCAACAGATGCATTAAAGGAAAGAAGTTTCGTTTGGAAAACGATATCATTGATGACTTTTGTTTTTGTTTCAATTTCGTTGATGATACCCGTGATTTGTTTAATTTCTTCGTTTCCATCTTGAACTTGCTTGAAAATTTGCTGATTGGCTTGACCAAGTTCAATGAGTGAAACACGCACATCTGACATCAGTTCACTTCCTTGGGTGACAATCTTTTGTGAAGCATCAGAAATATCTTTCGACTTCTGTGTATTGTCTGCCGTTTTTTGAACCATGGATCGAATTTCTTCAACTGATGCTGCCGTTTCTTGCAAAGCAGAGGCTTGGCCAACAGATGTTCGACTTAAGTTTTCACTGGCACTGGCGACCTCGTTGGCGGCCTGAGAAAGTTGATCCTTGCTATGACTTACCGACGTTGCGACTTCAACTAAGGATTTATTTAGTCGATGGGTGAAAAACCAAACAAAAGAACCAAGTAAAACAATCAGAGAAGAAACAAGTGCAGATATACCAAAAAACCAAGCTTGATGAGAAGATTTCGAGTGCTGAATTCTTTCATTGATACTAGAAAGTTCACTACTCAAAAGAATTTTTGTTTTATCCATACAGACAGTTATTTTTTGGTAAAACTCTTTAGAGTCTTGGTTATAATCAGCAGCTTGAGCTTTTTCTACAACAACAGAGTAAGTTGCCAAAACGGCCTTCCATTCTGGACTTTGTTCGGTTTCATGCATTTTAGTCTGTCCTTCTGAAGACAAGATGAGAGCTGGAGAAAATAAATTCCCAGTAAAGCCGACTTTGAGGGATTCTAAGTAAGATAGTCTTTCATTGGATAAAGTAGAATTAGAAGCTAATATGCTCGTTAAGTTGGCTCGAAATTTTCCCATACTCTCTTTCGCCGATTCAAGAAGAGTTAAGCTTAACAAGCGAGTTTCAAATCCTTCAAAAGATAACTCTTTGGCAATGGCGACTTCCAAATTTATGAGTCCACTAATTCCATCAGAGAAACTTTTAATAACATCTGCTGCAGCAGCCTTTTGTTGAACGTTCTGACGAACTTTATCCAAAAATACAATTGCAGCCTGTGCTTTCTCAGGTAAAGAGCTATTTTTTAAAAATGTCGTATAGTTTTCTTTGTACAAAGTGATTTGTGCATCGACTTTTTTTCTTTGTTCATCCAGTTCGGATTGTGAAACTTTGTTTCCCAAGTACAAAGAAGACAGTCCTCGTTCTTTCTGAACTTCATGGATTAAATCAATCACATGTTCATAGAAATCCACATTCAAATCCATATTTGTTCCATCCACATAAAAGGTATATTTTGAATGGATCTCAAACCCCGCAAACAATAAAAAACAAAAAATTGGAATTGAAATTAGGGCATAAAGCTTTTGTGTTAATGAAAGATTCCATTTCATAGAAGACCACCTCAAGAAATCCTATCGGAGATTGTTCTTCCAGAATAAATGGTTATAAACAAAATCTTTACAATTCCTGTAAGCTGAGATTACACAGATTTGTCGACCGTTCCCCATTCCCACTGGACTTGACGAAGGTACTGGGCTTCCGGAATATTGATTTCACTTTTTTGGATTTTTTTACAGGCTTCTGTTGCTGCTTGAAAGTCGGGAATATTTCCAGTTTCAAACCATAAGCCTTCCGCTGGATAAATTTGAACTTCATAACCCTGACGAAGGGCCAGGGTCAACGTATCGTACAAGATATTTTCTTCCACGACTTGATTTTTAAAAAATTGAAAAACTTTTTGGCTCAAAAGCATAATTCCCAAAAAATGCCATCCCTTCAAAGATGGATCAGGTTGCTTCTTATTAAATTCCTTCACTTGCCCATCTGAAGAACACCAAACTCCTCCAAATTTAGTACCTACTTCTGGATGTTGCATCACCAAAAGAGTTGCAAGGGCTTTGCTGGATTGATGAAAATTCAGAAAATCTTTCATCAGCTGTGGATCATGAGGCAAAAAGACTTCGTCGCTATTCATAACAAGAAAATCTTTTTCATTTTGAAGAAATCTTTTTGCGTGATGAATACCACCACCACTTCCAAGAAGTTGTTGGCGTTCATTGGAAATTTGTATGTTCCATTTTTTTGCAGGACGATCTTTAAAAAGATCCTCTACCTGATCTGCTAAGTGGTGAACATTCACGACTAAATCTGTGATAGGAAGATCTTGAATTAAAGTCAGACCATAAAAGGCCAAGGGGACACCTAGAAAATGAATGGCAGGTTTCGGTGTCGTCAGTGTCCATGGCTGCAGGCGCGTCCCTAAGCCTGCGGACAAGAGCATCGCTTTCATGTGAGCAACTCGTACTGGCGATCAAGAACACTGCTGTCCAAGAGGATATCAGAAAAAACCTTGTAATCAGGAAACTGATGCAGGCTTTTCAAAACACGCTTTAATGTCGGAGCAATATATTTTAAATAGCGAGTATCTTTGCGTTGATGATAAAAACTAGCAAAACTTCCACAAGCCTTAAAACATCTTTGAATACTTTGAAGTTCGTAGACCAATTGAAAATGATCTTTCGAAAAGTCTTTTGAAATAAATTCTTTCGCTTGATCCAAGTAGTAGTCTAATAACTGCATAGACATGGAGTCAGGTATCTGCACATAAGAGTCCTTTAAAAGACTGACCAAATCATATTGGATTGGACCTAATCTGGCATCTTGAAAATCAATAACTCTCATTTCGTCATACTTGATCATCAGATTTCTTGAATGATAATCGCGGTGAGCAATATACTTTGGTTCTTGATGAAGTTTTTCGCAAATATCTGTAAAACAGCGGACAAGTTCTGTTTCTACTTTTTCAGACAGAGGTAGGGCGCAAACGCCCTTCAGAAGATTATCTTTGCCGTAATTCATTTCCCACAAAAGTCG
>CAZFSX010000345.1:0-2932 GCA_964522115.1 uncultured Pseudobdellovibrionaceae bacterium
AGTTGAGTTTCATACTTTTCTTATCGCAGGCTTCCGCAAACAAGTCACGATCTTGATTGACGTCAGGGGATAAAGTATCTTCAAATCTTCCATATTTATAAATCGAAGAAAAATCTTCGAAGGAGAAAAAAAATGAAACAAAAACTATGGTCGTCGATGAAGTCCGTCTTGGTTTTAAGTGCTGCGGTTCTGATGATGGGATGTGGAGTTCAGTCCATTCCACAGACAAAAAATGAAGTGGAAGCAAGTTTGGCGGAAGTGACGAATCAGTACAAACGACGTTCTGATTTGATCCCTAATTTGGTGGAAGTTGTGAAGGGATTTGCCGCTCATGAAAAGGACACCTTGACGGCAGTGACAGAAGCACGAGCGAAAGCCACGCAAATGGTTTTGGATGTAAGTAAGGCGACTCCTGCTCAGATTGCGGAGTACCAAAAAGCTCAGGGACAATTGTCTTCGGCTTTGGGGAAACTCCTTTCGATCACAGAAACTTATCCCAACTTGAAAGCCGATCAAAACTTTCGTGATCTTCAGGCTCAACTGGAAGGGACAGAAAACAGAATCACAGTTGCCAGAAATCGCTACATTCAATCTGTGAAGGAATTTAATAATCAAGTCAGTGTGCCTCCAACAAGTTGGACGAACTCTTTGTTTTATCACTTTGAAAAAATGCCTCAGTGGGATGTTTCTCCTGATGAAAAAGCCAAAGTTGAAAAAGCTCCTGAAGTGAAGTTCAGTAAGTAAAATGAAACATCATTTATCCTTGCCTGGATGGGTGTTTTTTCTGTCACTGTGGATGTGGGGTTCGATGGCTGCGGCTTTCGATGTCCCTGCATTGACAGGTCCTGTGATCGATCAGGTTGGTTGGTTAAGTTCTTCCGATCGACGTTTGTTGGAAGAGATTTTACGAGATTTTTACAAGACGGGAAAAGCCCAAGTCCAAATCGCCATTTTGCCAAGTTTGCACGGGGAAAGTATCGAACAAGTTTCCATTCAAATCACAGATCAATGGAAATTAGGCGAGGCAAAAAAGGATAATGGTGTTCTGTTTTTATTCGCAGCCGAAGATCGCAGAATGCGGATCGAAGTGGGGCGCGGGCTTGAGGGCGATCTGACGGATTTGGCAAGTAAACGCATCACTTCTGATGTGGTCAAGCCGCTGATGCGTGCAGGAAGACCTTCCGAAGCTGTTTTGATGGGGACCATTGAAATTTTACGAAAAATTGATCCCGAATATGTTCAAAAGTTATCTCAACGCAAAGATTTAGAATCTTATCACTTGGAAGAATCTGCGGAAGACTCAGCTGATTTGAAAAATAATTGGAAACAGATGATTATTTTTATTTTTCTGATTGGGTTTGTGATCATTTCAATGATTCTTCGTATGTTAGGGCTTGGTGGTGGTTATCGCCGTGGTCCGTGGGATGGTGGTGGACCTTTTATCGGAGGTGGCCGTTCTGGTGGGGGCTGGTCTGGCGGCGGAGGCGGTTTTTCAGGTGGGGGGGCATCAGACTCATGGTAAAAGAACAATCAAACCATTTGTGGGCGAAGGATTTATTCAGTCAGGATGATTTGCTGAAAATCGAACAAGCGATTCAAGAGTTGGAAAAAGTCAGTGACGTGGAAGTCGTTCCTATGTTGGTACGAAGCAGTGGATTCTATGGTCATGTGAGACCATTAGTTCTTCTGATTTTTGTTTTGCTGGCTTTAATTTTTGACTTTATTTTGCCCCAATTTGATTCCTTGGGAACACTTTTGTTTTTTCAAACGGGACTGTTTTTAACACTCATTATTGCCAGTGAATACGTGTCTCGATTTTCTGTTGTTCGTCGACTCTTGACCTCTCATAAGGATCGGGATCATCAAGTTTGGTTGCGAGCGAAAACAGAATTTTACGAAGGACATTTTGATCAAACATCGAAACATCGGTCGATTCTCATATTCGTTTCTTGGATGGAAAGACGGGCTGTGATTCTTGTGGATCAGGGGATTCGTGAAAAATTACCTCAGCACCTTTGGTCCCATATGGTGGGAGATCTTGTCAAAGGAGCTGCCCAAGGTGATTTGGCTTCTGGATACGTAAAAACCATTCATCGCTGTGCTGATGTTTTACGTGAGAAGTTCCCATACACTTCAGAGAAGGGAAAAAAGAACGAAATTGCTAATTCTTTAATCATTAAAGACTAACAACTCGGCTTGTTGGGAGTTGCATTTCAAGAAAAGATTCATTAAGTTTTGTTCTGTTCTTTTTGCGGTTCGCGGCGGTAGCTCAATGGATAGAGCATCAGACTTCGGATCTGAGGGTTGAGGGTTCGAGTCCTTCCCGCCGCGCCATTCAGTATTTTTATACCAAGAAAAACCAAATCAAGAGGCCCCTGTTCAAGTTAGGCTGTGCATTTAGCAGCGGAAAATCAACGCTTCGGTCAACCACAGCTATTGATCCTGATCATATCTTGGAAAAAAAATGAATATTTCTTTAAAAAATACTCATCAAATGGGTAAGGGAATATATATAGCAATACACAGTCCATGTGACTTTTTTGGTCACCCTGTTAGAAAAATAACATCTAGATTTGTATGCGGTGAATCTATAGATTTGGCCTTTTGAAGGAGTTTTTCTAATGAATAAGCTTAGATTCAAAGAAATGATTATTTCTTTCTTCTTATTTTGGATATCCAATATGGCCCCAGCCCTTGGCGTTCAGAATTCATGTGAGGACATCTTTCAAGGCCTGAAAAGTCATTCAGATGGGCAGATTGTAAGCCCAAAGTTTTTTGAATACCTTCGACCTTTCTATCAAAGCTACAGAACACTGACTCTAGTTTCCAACCCAGAAGATGCGATTCATGTTTCAAAGTTATTAATGTCAAATCATCCAAACCAAAAAGTGTTAAGACTTCCAGAGGTCACGTTTGATTTATATTGGACCAG
>CAZFSX010000346.1:0-2920 GCA_964522115.1 uncultured Pseudobdellovibrionaceae bacterium
ATTGTGGCAAAGGTAAGACTGATATCTGCAAATTTGTGGGACGCAAGCATGGACAAAGGAAGGCCAAAAGAGGGAGCGACGCAATTCATGGTATACAAGGCGGAAAAAATAGAACTCAGAACCACGCTGAGAATCAGCCAACGATCTATACGCTTCCAAAATAGTAAGTAGGCTAATGATGATAAAAAGAAAAGAACTCCCACCATCAAGACGTTCAATGTTATATCCATGAGGGGAGTCCAACGAAATTTATTTTCAGGCATGGGAAATGTATCAAATCGAGCAAAAAATTTTGTTGATGAGGTAATGGTCCACAGGATTTCCTCAGCATCTTTGATCAGTGAACAGGGGACAATGGGGTGTTCATAAAAGTTTGAAACTCTTTTGAAGCTGGAATCACCCGATTGGAAAATAAGAGTTTGATGACTTCGAATTTCATGCACACCATGGATGATTTGGGGGAGTTCTATGGTGCTATCTGGTGATTGTCGACAGAGCTCTGGGATGACTGTGGATGTGGCTTCAAAGACAACAGCATTTTTTCCTGAGCTTTGCCAATCCTTTTGAACAACCCAAATGGTTGATGGCCCCGGTGATACCGTCATCGAAAAGAACTGCATCAGTGAAAGCCAAAGGCCAGTCATCCAAGTCATCAAATTTTAAAAGTCCTTTCATTGAGGAATTTGCTCCCTGTGAAATTCAACACTCTTTTATCGGAGGATGAAGAAAATTTCTGAATAAGAGGTCTTGTTTAAGAAGTGCAAAGTTTTCTTCATTGTATTTAGATTGAGGCATATCGACGATTGTCTATCTGGACTTTGGATGGTCTTACTTTCTTTTGAAGTAGATGCTGGTTTTCCAATCGATGCTGTTGATCTTCAAAACTGATTGAAATCCAGAACCTGATTTGTATCCCAAGTTTTCTCTATCTTTGATTTTGATCAAGGTCGAGTTATCTAGGAATCAGTATCCAGGCGCCTTGTTGTGAAAGTCTAAATTTATTAACATATAAACTATGAATGAATATTTACTCCGATCCAGACTCAAATTATTTTTGACTCTTCTGTTTCCACTTTTTGCTGTTTCAAAAGACTTCAACAAGAAGGAGAGTCACATTGATGTGTCCTATGATCATACTTTCTATTCTATTCATTACAGTCCTAAGAAATTTTTATATAAAAATGGAAGTGTTGAATTTTCAATAGCTATCCGTGATTGCAATAAAAAAGTCGTTAATAAAATAATGGAGCAATTTGATTTCTTTCTGAAAGATTATTTAAAGCAAAAGCAGCAAGAGATAACAAAATACGATGTCAACTTAAGCATGGAAGGGGGATCCATGCTGCATGTTTCAAGAGGGAGTGAACTTGGGACTTGGTTAAGAACATTTCCCAAGAGAATGATGTATCATCATGCCGAGGCACTTGTTGTATGCAAATAGTGATAGCACTGTCCATTATAATAAATTTACTTTTTCAAAGCGCATATGCTGAAACCACAGCAAATGAAGTGTCGGTCTATGTTTCCTCTTCTCAATCCAATCCAGCGCAGAAATGTATCGAAGCTATTTGTGGTCCACCGGCTCAGTCCAACGGGTTTATGAAAAAATACTTTGCAAGGGTGGTAGAATATTTTTCATTAAAGGATACGAATTTTGTCCTTCCGGAAGAAGTCAAAAAAGTTGTAACAGAATTGAAAGAAGAAGAAAAAAAGCAAAATCTTGCGGCCCTTGAATTGCTTAAGAAGAGTGAAGCTTCTGAGCGTCAATACCCTGAAGGAGTTGCGAAGGCTTTTTATAACTTCACATTTGCCAGCCCTTTTTTAGGAAAAGCAAAATATAAAGTATCTAAAGAAGGCGAGAAAGTGACTGTTGCTATTGATGAACCAGGCACCAAGGCTGAGTTGAAAGACTTATCTGAAGAGGATCAATCTTGGATGCTTCGGACAATGGAATATTTTCTCCAAATTGCTAGAAATGCTCCCTCTTCGATTCCTGAGTCAGAACTAAAATCACAACCACCAAGTGTGATTCTGAAAAGAATCTACCCCAATGTTTCATTGAAAGAGGCTGCGCTGGCAGAATTGAGAATTGCTCGAGATGCAGTTCTAAGTCTTAAGGATCTTTCTCCGTTGGAATATAGTTTATTTTTTGAAAATATATCACCTGAAATGATTTCAAAGATAGCTTCTCATATTGAAAATGGTAGTGCCGATGAAAATGAGATTCGTAAAGTTCTTTTATGGAATTCAAATTTTAAAATTTCCGAATCTGTCTTTCGAGACCCTAAGAGTCCATTTTTAGATAGAAAAACACCCACCACCGAGCAGTTAATTCGTAAGGCAGGTGGAATGGATGCTGTCATTAAGAATTTTGAAAAAGAACTTCAAGATCAAGCGCAAGAAATCGATAATAAATTGTGGTCCTGTCATTTGCAGTATTTTATGAATAAGGGTATTTTGCCCAACAACGCGCAAGTGGAAAATCTAGTAAAAGATACAGACAAAGCGAAAAAGATGGTGATTGCAAGTATTCAATCACAATTTCCATCTTTCATGCATGCAAAATTGATCAAAGCTGTGAATGATGTTGATTTCATCTATCCACCTTCTGTTTCAAATTATGAAAGAAGTTTTTTTGAAAATTTGAAAGCAAAGTTAGATATTGCTCAACAAAATACAAAATCAATTCAAAAAATGTCGCAAGAACAAATCAGATCCTTTGTTCCCATTCTTCAGTTGGCCAACGTCAATCAAAAGCAAAAGAGTGAGACGAGTTCTTGGGATTCCAACAAATTTTGTGGTGATTTTCAATATATTCCAATGACGGATGCTAACTATACGGCTTTATTCATTATTGTTTTAATTTATACATATGCAATTGGTGATGTTACCAGTCGTTTTGGAACCATTCAACACGAGT
>CAZFSX010000347.1:0-2898 GCA_964522115.1 uncultured Pseudobdellovibrionaceae bacterium
CTTGACGTACTAATGTTACTGGTTGAAATATTGGATCAAGATGTTCATGACCTGGAATTGCTACACCGTGACTTTCGATATCCACCGTTTTTTTGATCCATCTGGCGTCCGACAATATTTTATCTGATTCTCCAGTAAAATACATTAACGCTTTATGCAGATTTTCATCTCTTGAGGAGCGTATTTTGTCCCGCAATCTGCAGCGAGCTACCCAAGACATCCCAAGCACAACACTGTCTGATAAGTCTAACCGGTTCTTCATAGGAGCTATTGCTTCCTGCTTTGCTTTTAAGACTGCCCCAGACCTGTTCAATGACCTTTGATCAAACTCTAGATTACTAATTCGCAAGTCTATATCATGCCTTTTATCAGCAATAATTTGAGCCTCATCTTTCTGTTTTTTTATTCCATGGATTGTTTTTTCTAAATCAGCAATATCTTTTTGAGTACTTTCCTTTAAATGAGGTTTCAATTGTGCCGCATGAGTAACTGCCTTCTCTGACATCTTCATACTTAAATTCATCGCCTTTTCTGCAGCAGCACTTCCAGCTGGCAACTGTTCTGCAACTCGATAAAGAGACTTGCTGATAGTTCTTAGAAATGCTGGACTTCCACCACCCATTGTTAAATAGCTAATTACTCCGGTTGTGCCTAACTGACCTGTGATTTCACACCCCATCTTCCATTTTACTTCATCTGGCAATTGGTTGTAGGCCTCTTTCAATGTTCCAAAACTTTTTTCTAGGTCAGAAAACATTGCTTTGTATTTTTTGACCTCTGCAGAAGCGGCTTCATAGGTTTCAACAGGATGAATGATAGCTTTTCCTGCACCTTTTGCTCCAGACCAAAGCATATGAGCTGTATCTGTGACCAATCCACCTGTTGAATCCCAGACTCCACCACCAAGACCTTTCGTACAATTCCACGCATTCTTCAACATGGAGTTTTCACCACCCTGAGCTTTTGTCGTGATTTGTGCCGATCCTCCACACAAAGCCGGCAAACCACCGTTTGCCGATTCTGCAAAAGACATGGGTACAAGCAGACTTTGAATAAAGTGGTACTGATTCGAAAATTTTGGAGATAAAGTATTAAAAAAAACTGCTTTTTGATTTGAGACAAGAGCTTTTGATATTTCTTCCTTCATTCCCAAAACACTAGAAGATGAGAATCCTTCAAAATAAAAAGCGATCATAGTTTCTTCCAATACCGCACTTTTCTGCATAAAGTGAACTAAAAAACCTTGAGGAAGTTGATACACAACTCCCATCTTTAGATGAGCATCCGCTTGCAATCCTGCTTTCACTAGAATCATCTTTTTTGAAGCCATAGAATAATTCGACTTTCCAAGATAAATTCGACTCATAAACCCTAGAGCACTTTGTTGACTTTCACTGGGTTCAGCATCGTAACCAAATAAAGTTTCCATGGAATAATTTTCAATAACCTTATCAATGGATGCGGGGTAATTGATATCCTGAACAGAGTTAGCTAACTTATATTGAATCGTACTTGGAAGTTCAGAAAGAGCTGCGCTAGCAAAAACCGAAGCTCCACAGAAGGTAAAACTGAGAATAAGAGCTCTAACAAACCCGTACTGCCAATTTAATGACTGGTGACTGGTGACTGGTGACTGGTGACTGGTGACTGGAAATGCACATCATTTTATATACCCCACTCTCAACAATTTTTCTTTCATGCTACAACTTTAACCATCTCACGCCTAGTCTAGTTTAAGCAATCACTCCAAAAAAGCTAAACAACAATTGTCTTGACCGCCGTCATTTTTCGACGAAAAATGACGGCATGTATAGCAGACTGTTTTCTCCACCCAAAAAATCGTATTTTCTCTTTGGACCTCGCGGAACAGGGAAAAGCACCCTTCTTAAAAAACTTTATCCAGAAGCTGTTTTCTTCAACCTTTTGATGGAACGTCAATTTCAGAAATACCTTGTAGATCCAGAGATCTTTTACAACGAAGTCCAAGCCATTCCTGAAAAAACTTGGATTGTTGTGGATGAAATCCAGCGACTTCCTTCCTTATTAAATTATGTGCACCAACTCATAGAAGAAAAAAAATGGAATTTTGTTTTAACAGGTTCCTCGGCAAGAAAATTAAAAAAATCTGGCGTGAATCTTCTTGCTGGACGAGCCATCACACGTAGTCTTTTTCCATTTCTTCCCGAAGAGCTTGGTAAGGATTTTAAACTCGACCACAACCTTCGCTACGGATCACTTCCCATTGTCTTAGATAGCGATGAAAAAGAAGAAACTTTACAGTCCTATGTCGAAACTTACCTTCGCCAAGAAATCAAAGAAGAGGCCTTGGTCAATAATCTTTCTGGTTTCTCTCGCTTTCTGAACGTTGCAGCTCTTCTTCATGGACAAAGCCTGAATGTTTCCAATGTGGCTCGCGAAGCTGAGGTTTCTCGCACAACTGTGAACGGTTTTTTTGAAATCCTAGAAGACACATTGATCGGCTACAGACTTCCTGCTTACTCTGCCAAATTAAGAATAAGGGAATCCAAACATCCAAAATTTTACTTCTTTGACTCAGGAGTTGTTCGTGTCTTAAAGAAAAAAAGCGGCCCTATCGACATCGATGAAATAGGCTCACTTCTAGAGGGATTTGTTTTACATCTTTTAAGATCTTATCAGTCCTACTCTAAAATCTGTGATGAAATTTTCTATTGGCAACCGACGGAAGCAAATAGCGCTGAAGTTGATTTTTTATTGAAAAAGGAAAGCTCTTTTTGCGCCATTGAAGTCAAAGCCACGCATCGTGTACGGAAACAAGACCTGACAGGCCTGCACGCCATTTCTCAACTTCCGGGATTAAAAAGAAAAATTCTTGTCTATCGCGGAAATGAAACTCAACGCATAGACAAAGAGATCGAA
>CAZFSX010000348.1:0-2305 GCA_964522115.1 uncultured Pseudobdellovibrionaceae bacterium
GGGGGCTGAATCCCGCGACGACGAAGAAGCATTGAAAACAAATCTTCTTCATCCTCAAAATCTTGTGGATCCGAAGGGCGGCGAGGTTTTTTAACGACAGGTGCCTCCTTTAATACTTGAATTTGAACTGCAGTTGTTTTCATTATCTTTCCATCCAAATTCATTTGAAAGGATGGAATTTCAATTGTGCCTAAATGCAATGGAGCGATTTTAAACTCAAATTGATAAGTAAATTCTTTGCTATTTTCAAAGTGCATTCCCCCCTGACCTGGGACCATTCTTGAAACGACGCTCACTGATTCAGAACGATTGGAATCTAGAACTTTAAAATCTTTATTCGAGCTGAGCTGTATTTCATTTGATCCTAGTGCTTTTGAAGTACTTACTTGGACCTGAATTGTTGCGGTATCTCCAAGTCCAATTTTATCCCTATCAATCAAGACTTGAATATTATTTCCTGCCATAACAATCTCTAGACTCAAAACAAGAAATAAATAAATGAGCTTACCAATCTTTATCACGTGGTTTCTCCTTACGTTGCTTTCTAAAAAATTCAGCACGAATTTTTTTCTCCTGCCGTCCAATTTCATCTAAAATTTTCTTCGCATCAGCTTCGCTTAATTCTTCAGTCTTTGAATCTTTACCTTGGGATGGATTATTCGGCTTGTAGTTTTTTGGCTGATTTTCTTTCTGATCACTGTCTTTGTCTTGTTCTTTTTGATCATCACCCTGTTTATTGTTTGGATCTTTATCTTTATTATCGTCTCCCTTACCTTTTCCTCCTTGAGACTGCTGATTTAGAAGAAGCTCTATATTTACTTTTGTCTCTCGAGAATCAGGATTGATTTCCAATGCTTTCTGGTAATATTTTAAAGCCAAATCAATCTCTCTTTTTTTGCCGTACACTTCACCCAGATTAAAATTTATCGCAAACTTCCCTGATGAATCTTTTACTAATGCCTCTGCAGCAAGTAAGGCCTGAATGGATTTGTCAAATTGCTCTTGCCCACGAAAAACAATCCCCAATGAAAGCAGCAAACGCCAATCCTCGGGTCGAGATTCTAACATTGTAAGTATTTGCTTATTCGCCGTAGACCAATGTTCTTTTTTTAAGGAAAGAACTATTTCTTTGTATCTATACCATTCCCAGGGGGTTGGCTCTAAAGTTAACAAATCAAAAGAATAGGATTTATCAGCAAAAGCCATGAGCATCAAAACCTGAAAAATGAAAATGATAGTTTTTTTCATTCTCTCATCTCCATTTCAAACCGCCCCTTCCATGCTCCTTGGTTTTTTCTACGATTGCCATTTGCAAATTCAAGCAAAAAGCACACAAGCGCTATCCCTAGAGGCCATTGAAATTTTTCATCATAGACAACGGAAACCGTCGTGTTCATAGAATTTTTCTCAAGACGGTCAATATCTTTCATTAAATCCTTAATGTGTGTGCCCCCAAAAACTGAAAAATAAAATTTACCTCCGCCTTCTTGGGCAAGTTCTTTCAATGCATCACCATGGACTTTCGTAACGACCGTATTTCCAGAAAGGTCTTTTTTAAATCCACTCAAATATCCAGTAACATCTCGCTCTGGAATCGAGGCTCCTTGCTCTGTTCCGTATGCGATTGTGTATGTCGTAATTCCAGATTTATGAAGATCCCGAACTGCTTCAATAGCCCCTTTTTCTTGATCCTCTCCATCTGATGCTAAAATGATCACTCTTGTCACTCGATCTGTTTCTGTTGGAGTGACGCCACCTTTTTCAAAAGCCTTCCTTGCTTCTTCAAACACGTTCAGAAAGTTTGTCCCTTGCGAGCTCACGACCTCTGGACTCAAGGAATCTACATACAAATGCAAAGCGCCTGGATCATTTGTCAAAGGAGACAATAAAGCGGCACTTCCTGCAAACGCAATAATTCCCACGCGATGCCCACCCAATTGGTCAATAATTTTATCCAACTCAGATTTCATTTGCTCCAAACGAGTTGGTTTTAAATCATCCGCCATCATACTAAGTGAAACGTCTGCTGCCAGGATTAACTCGATTCCTTGACTGCGAGCCTCCTGTGTTTTGGATCCCATTTGTGGTCGTGCCAATGCCAGAAATAGAAAAAGGCAACCTAAGCAAAGTAAGACTCTATTCCAAAATACTCTTGCCATGGATAACGTCGATGTAAGAAAGGGATAGAGTCTTTCTCCAATAACTTTTGTGATGATTTTTCTACTTTGTTTTTCATAAAAAATCAGAAGAAACCACAAAGCAAAAACAGATAAATACCACTGCATGTAAGCAGGGTTTGCAAATT
>CAZFSX010000348.1:2315-2894 GCA_964522115.1 uncultured Pseudobdellovibrionaceae bacterium
ACTCCTGTAGAAAATAAATTTATCCATCAAATATCCGATCATAAGAAAAAACAGTGCGAATATTGCAAATCTTTCGTACTGTTCAGTGTATTGAACGTACTGCTCGACTTCCACCTTTGTCTTTTCCAAAGTATCAATGTCATGAAATACCCCTCGCAAGGAGTTTCCTTGACTTGCTCGATAGTACTTACCATTTGTCTCTCGTGCCATTCTGGACAACAGGTCTTCATTCACATAACTTTCAAAAGGCTGATATGTTTTAACTTCATTTCCAAAAAGATCTTTTTGACTAATTGGTAGTTTGGTTGGTCCATCTTTGCCAATACCGATAGAGTAAATTTTCAACCCATAGGCTTTTGCTAACTCTAATCCTGTTTCAGGTGAAATTGTTCCACTATTATTTTCTCCATCTGTCATGAAAATCACAATTCGGGTTTTAGCTTTAGAATCCCTTAATCTTCCTGCTGCATTTGCCAATGCCACACCCAGTGCAGTACCATCTTTAATTCTGGATTTCTGTGCTGTCTGCACTATCGCAACTCTTGAAAGAAGCAATTCATAATCCATGGTTAAGGGGAC
>CAZFSX010000349.1:0-2870 GCA_964522115.1 uncultured Pseudobdellovibrionaceae bacterium
GTCTGGTAATCCCTTTTCCAAAGGACCTGAGAAGGTCTAAGGCAGTGACGGTGTCTTGTTCATGGAAAACCAAATGGAGCTGGCATCAGTCTTGCAAAGACTGTTTGAGTTGTCATTGAAATGTAAATTATTGAAAAAGGGGTTTTATGAAAAAAATTGGTTTAATTATGACATTAGTTACAGTTTTAGGGGGGAACCGCCGAGTCAAAACATTATCAGTTGAAGGGTATTCACGAAAAGCATCTGTACAGATTAAATTTGAAGGTATTTAGGAGTAATTTATGAATAAAGTTTTCAATCTATATAAAGAATCAAAATATATTTTAATGTTGCCTCTTTTTTTGTTGGTCATATCCTGCAATTCAAAAAAGGCAGATTCAGAAGGGGCGACAGCTGCTGCCACAACTCAGACTCAGGAGACCATAAATCAAGATGACGGAGTTGTGAATAAAATCCCAACTGAACTTGAAGAAAAATTTAAATGTGTTGGACATCTTAAGGACATACCAGCACCAACTCTTCGTGATTTAGCTCATAATCTTTTAAGAAAGATTACAGATTGTAAATTAAATGGAAAAGAAGCACAGGAGTACATTGAAAGGGAAGAAAATGATCCAGCTAATGATGAGTAAACGGATGATGAATAAATCTTCATAATCTGTCTTTGGATCTAAGGGCGGTCTTCAAAATTTGTCATTTTGTCGAAAAACATAACATCTAGGAATTGACTGGAATTTCTAGTATCTTTATCTCTGAATTTTATTGGAGGCTGGAATGTTCCCAAAAAACTTTGCGGCGAAATTTTTTAATTTCTGGGTTGGTAAACTTATCCTTGGATTTTTTTTCTCTTGGCCAGCTTCCGCTCAGGCTCAGGGGCGGATTTGCGTCCTGGCGATGTTTCCTCAGGAAAGTTCAGAAGCTCATATGGTCCGCAATGTGTTTCAGTTTTATCATCTGGCAGATCTGTACTTACCTGCTCAGATGACGGATATTCAAAAATGCTTTCAAGAAGACCAGTATGAAGAAATTATTTGGGTGGGTCATGGATCTAGTTTGAACGATGGAATCAGTGATTATTCAGCCCCAAGTCTGCGCCGTTTGGATGGATCAAAGATCTCATTGACCCAAACCTATTTTCAGCGCCGTCTTTCCGCTGTGGCTCAAAGGTCCACGCTGAAGAAGTTTCGTCTGAATTTGTGCAATCCCAATTTTGAAAATCAGGAAAAAGCTCCGAACACGGAATTTCGGCCAGGAGATCGATCTACCATCGACGGATTTGTTCGCCAATTAAGATATCAAGGTGTTCAGATTGATCTCGCACCAGAAGTGAAGTGGGCTTCGACCTACCTTTCGTGGTTTGGCGGTAAAGATCGGGTTTCAAGTCTTCGGTACCAGTGGTTGAGTCAAAGTTTAAACCGAGACATTTTCACTTCTTGGTCGACAGAAGGAAATGGGTGGTGTGAAAGTGATCGGTGGCCCCATTGCGATCGCCAAAAGGCCTCGTACGCCTATCCCACAACGATGACCAGGGGGAGCCCCCGTGTTATTGTTCCTTAATTAAAGCCTCTTGCAAAAAGAACCCACCCTTCCTTCAGAAATGGATTCGGCCCCAGCTGTGTTCATGGCCTAGTTCAAAATCAAACGACCGTATTGGATGGGGGAAGCTTTTTTTAATCGCTCTAACTGAGCGGGTGAAAACATATCTTGATGGGAATATTTCAGTCCTTGCTTCAGGCGAAGGCGATGGAAATTTGTTAGAAAATGATTGGATTTAAGCTTTTCATCCGATAGGGCTTGAGAACGTTCCATATCCAGGACGAACTCTTCCACATCATTCAAGATTTCAAAGTTAGGTGTATTTTTTGACTGTCCCTTGAGTAATAAATCATGAATCAGACGTGCATATTTCAAGAATATTTCTTTTTGCTGGGCAGTCAGAAGATCATTGATCGTTAGGCCATCTTGATCCTTTCGAATCAGTTCCAGTAATGACAAATATTTGGTTTTCGCAGATTCTAGATTTAAACGTTCATAATTTAAGGGTAAAGTTGACCGTCCATAAGGATCTTGCCAGAAAGCCACTAAGTTGGGAATATCCTTCTGGAGCAATGTCTGTGGAAGATTTCTTATTTTTTCTTGTTGCTCTGATTTTTCTAATTGAGGAAGAAGCTTCTGAAGAAACATTGCAGGATTCGCTTTCACGATCCGTTCCAATTGTTCATCCGTAAATAAATCTTTGAGTAGAAATGGATTTTTGCGGTGATCAAAAGTCCAAAGCTCATTTTCAAATACCTGAACAGCGGAAGATGTTGTGGGGGATGCACTTGAGGTTGACTTCTGGATTTCCAAAGATTGAATCCATTCCTGCAATTCCAGGGTCCATGATGGAAGTTTTCCCACTGGCTGCTTAGAAATATTTTTAGCAGGAGGAAGAAGGATTGTTTCCGTTTCTTGGGGCAATGGAGAAGTGGATTGAGGTGGAACTTGAATGGAGATTTGAGGCGACAGAGGATTTTCATCCCAAGAGTTGGCATCAAAGAAAAAGGCTTTTCCCTGAGATTCCACTGTATGTTGATACAACATCGATCGAACTTCTTTGCCCACTCGTACATTGGTTGGTCGATATCCTAGAAAGCTATAACTATGAGCCAGAGACAAAAGTTCTTTGAGCGCAGAACGATGGGGATTTTTATTCGATTCAAATCCCAGATCCGTCACGATGAAAGACAAAATGCTGATAAATTCCTGAGGACTTCCTATCAAAACGACGTCTTGGCGTTGGGATTCCTGAGTCGGCATCCTCACATGAAGATCCAGTTCATCAAAATGTGGAAAACTTTTCCTGAAAGAATGGGGATTTAGCAAATTCA
>CAZFSX010000350.1:0-2869 GCA_964522115.1 uncultured Pseudobdellovibrionaceae bacterium
GCAATGACTAGATAAATCGAGATATGATCCAAGCGTTGAAAGACCTCTTTCGCTCGCCCTTTCAAGCTATGATAAAGAGTCGAACAGGTATAAAGTAAGATCAGCGTGAATCCATAAATAGAAAAGCTGACAATCTTCCAAACGTCCCCAAAAAAACTAGCATGGGTGATCAGCATGGATGTTCCTGAAACAGCAAAAACAGCGCCTATCAAATGACTGATGCTGTTGAATCGTTCTCCGCGGTACATAAGGCACCTCCGACTTTTGCCAGTCTACATGAAGCTTTCACGGAAGCAGAGAAAAATTTACTTATGGCTAACTTTTTTCCAAGTCTCTTCAAGCAATTGTACTCCCGGTGCAGAAAAAATGGCTGAATGTCCACCGGGCAGACTTTCAAATTGCGCACCACTGGATCGAAAGAGCTTTTCTGAAATGAGCCTTGTCTTATACGGAACGGCAGGATCTTCCTTGGCAAAGGTAAAAAGAGTGTGAGTTTGACGAAGAGCCCGATTCAATTCTTTCAATGAAGGTCTTTTTGGCGCTTTTGGTGGATTCTGATTTGCACTGTTGAGAAGCTGCTGAGACCACTCATTTCCAGCGCCTGCTAATAAAAGAAACTTGGCTTCATCAACCATCCACGGTTCAAATGGAATGTCTGTAATATCCTTCAGACTCAACATGCGATCCGTCATTCCTGGCGTCATTTCTGAGCTGGAAAGGATGTAATTCAGAATATCAATATTTTCTCTGTCATGCATTCTATCCAAAAATTGTTGAGGATCCATGGCTAGAATTTCTTCGACTTGCTTATGAAAGGATTCTTGCCAAGATTGATGTTGATCAGAAGTTTTTAGACCAAATTCTGAATATAAACTTCCTACAAAATCAGCGGATACTCCCAAAGCAACAAGTCGTTGCTGAATTTTTAAAAGCTTGGATTCAATCCCTGGAATCTGTTCCCGCAAACTTTGATTCATACGAAGCTGCTCTCGGCGTCTTTCTTGAAAAACATGGACCATATTGTAATGAGGGATAGCGGCACTTGAAAAAATAGCCAACCGAGGCCGAATAGAATATTCTGGATGAGCAAGGTATTCTGAAAGAACCACTCCTCCATAACTTTGTCCGATCATCAGAAAATTATTTTTATCTTTGCCGGTCAAAACTTTCTGTAAAACAACAAACAGGTCATGAGCAATCTGGCGACTGCCGAAGTGATCGCTCACATATTGGTAATCTCCATGAAGTTCTTTTAGACTTAAAGGAGCTGTATAACCCTGTGTTCCTCGTTGATCGATCATTAAAATTCTAAATTTAGAACTCAGCTCTGATAAGCGATCGGGCTCGTTTTCAGCAGAAGCTTCATAGTCATAGGAACGATAAGCCCCACTTGGATAACCCGGCCCTCCATTGATCACAACCACAAGTGGAGCTTTGTCCCCCAAGGAACCTGTAGATGGAATGATTCTATAAAAAACTTCTATTTTCTTCCCCTGTGGTTGATCCGTATCGAAGGGTGCCTGAACAAAACCTCGTATTTCAGTTTTATTTTGATCAAGGATGCTCTTATCTACAGGCAGAACCCCCTTCGGAAGTTGATTGTTCATCACATCTTCACAAGATACAGCAGAACTACCATATGCAAAAGATGAGAAAGTGATCAATGAAAGCGACACTCCACCCAAAAAGAGAAAGTTCATCAATTTAATATTTTTCACAAATAACCTTTCTTATAGAGGAAGGAAAGCTATCATTGAGTTCACAATGAAAATCTCGAAGTTGGCTCATGCAATTGGGATATCAGGTCTGACTCCATAGATCTAGATGTTATCTTTCTGACACTCCCAAGACGCTAAGAGCGCCAAGAATAGCTCCTACTTTTCGCTATTTTAGAGGAAAAGCCATATGATTTTTCTTTCTTAGGATATCGGGTTTGAAAAATTTTCATCTTTTTTCGAACTTCGCACTTGAAGTCCCGCCCATCTGATGCCATATCGAATACAAAAGGGGATGCAATGAATATGACTGTCGATCAACTTGCCGCTGTGCCAGCCAAAGAACGCAATTTGGATTGGGAAAATCAATTTTTGAAAGCTTTGACCGAATCTTCAGTGCAAGTCATGACAGCAGATCCGCAGTACGGTCCCGATGGTTGGCCCTATCTGATGGTGCAAACCGGAGAAGCCACCGAAGACAGTGAACCCGTTCAAAAAATTCTGAACTGGCTTTCCTCTCGTGGTCTTGGCATGGTTGTAAACCCAGAAAAGAGTTCCCCTGATTACATTATCTCCTATGGAATGGTTTGGTCCTTTCGTGAAACAGGTCGTTTTTTTAATCCCTATGAAATGAAGGATGGCCAACAGCTTGTCGTAGAACAAGGAATGCCCTTATTGGCTGGAGATGCAGATGTCAGTTATCTTCCCAAAGATGTGCGAAGTATTTTAAAAGAGTTTCTACGAGACCAAGGAATTTATCAGCCCAAAATTTTGGTGATGAGCACGGACCGCAAACACTATGATTTGGCGTTTTCTTTGGAATCTCTAGGAAATCCCCCAGAACATGAACATCGTGGCATTGCAGAAGCCTTGGGATGGTTTCTGCCCCCACATTATTCTCTGGTTCTGATTTCAGAAAAAGGACTTCCTTCATTTTTTGAACTTTAAAGTTTCAGGATTTATTTTTTCGGCTTTTGAATGAACTTAGCATCCCGAAAAAAGCCATCGTAGCCATTCCCTTGTCTTTGTCGTACTTCTTCCATCATTCGTTCTTGATATAAGTGCAGAAAGTGCAAATATCTATTTTCATCATCGGAGAGTGATTTTGAATCTGGATAAAAGCTAGGCTGAATGCTGGTATTTTTTTCGAACAA
>CAZFSX010000351.1:0-2865 GCA_964522115.1 uncultured Pseudobdellovibrionaceae bacterium
GTTTGATTTTTACTTTCATCCCATTCAAATATAATTGTCATGTCTATATTATACATAGATATTATATAGAATAAAGTAAAAAAGCTCAGACTTAAAAAATTCAACTTGGATCAACAATTGCGTGCATTTGCCAATGAAAGAAACATTTTAGACCTAATATCACAACATGATGAATTCAAAATAACGTCAATGAATGATAAAGAATCACTCTTATACAAAGATCCTGATATTCAGTTGTAACGGGAAGAGCCTAAGCTGACCCCCAAACTTTGGAAGAAACGAAGCCCTGTGATCATTTTCAATGAAGTCCCGTTTGCTGTCGGTACTTCCATTGATTATGGGTGCGACAAAGCAAGGTACGATTTTCAAAGTGATCATTTCCACCTGCCCATCGTGGTTGCAGATGTTCCATTTCCATCTGAAATTTTTCACCACAAATTCGCCCTGTTCGTGGGTCATGATATTGACATCCCTGCCACTTTCGAAAGAGTTGCTTTTTTAAACTGGGTTCAGGTCCTACTGATTGATGTTTTCGATTTTCCATTTCGGAAGTTGGTATTTGTCCTGGTTTATCTTTTGTAGGAACAATATTTTGATCTTTGGACGTGGATCTGTATTCTCTGAATTCTTCTGCATAAACTGAACCATCTTCGTACTTGGTCGATTTGACCAAGATGCTAAAAGAAAAATTTTGAGTGGAAGGATTCTCGAGATTGTCATCATCTTTTTGAATAGAATAAATTTTCTTGTCGACCTTTTCCGATCTTTCGCATTCTTTGCGGCGCTCGCGGCAAGGGTCTTTTTTATTCAAATAAAAATCCATCAATTCTTCCAAGTAATTCACCGTGGTGGGGGCTTTGCTCCCTTGTTGTAACTTAGCTGCTAAAAGTTCACGGCAGCGTTGAAGTTTCGTTTGCTGTTCTGGCGTTAAAGTGATGCTGATCACACATGACTGATCTTTTTGCATAATTTTGCGTTCGGATTGTTGCAGGGGAAGATCCAACTTTTCTGCCACTAAGGCTTGGGTTTGAGCGGTGGTTTTCTGTGCAACATTTGCGATCACTTCGCGTTTGATTTCCGCGGAAAGTTTCTTACCCGTTAGAGATTCTTTCGATTTCACAGCTTGGCTGATAATACCTATCTGAGAAAGATTCACATCCCCTTTTTGTATTTGCAAAGCCAGCTCAGGGACCTGATTCATCAGTCTGGCAGCCTCGATCCTGCGTTGAGCTGCCGCAAAGGAATACCCCATCGCTTTGGTCAAATACGCAAACAAAGAGGAGTAGGCTCGTGCAGCATAGAGTCTGCGGCGATCTACCTCTTGAATATGTTTTAAAATCAAATGCAATAATTGCCGCTCACGCCCCACCATGAGTTTCAATTAAGATTCTAACTCGGTGTCTTTTAAGTGATGGATATTTTTTTGCCAGATCTTGTTATTGAAATCAGATTGGGGACTCGAATTTGATGTCGCTGTGGATTTGAAATTCAGGCTGGAATTTATTTTTGTATTGCAAATTAATTTCGGATGTAAATTTAAGTCCGAATCTTGCTTCACCTTTGATTCCACTTCCAAAACGGAAAAATTCAGTTGATCCATAAAAACCTTTCTTCTTCTTTCAAATTTCAATGTCGAAAGAAAAATTCTCCTCAATCATCGTTTCTTCGAAATCCATCAAGACAAACTTGATGGAAGTGCATTCTTTCTACCATATGTTTTAAAATGATCGATTTTGCTATGAATGAAACAGCCAAAAATATCCTATTCGAAGGTTCTCTGTGGTGCTACAAAGATGAATGAACCCATGAGCCTTCGAAATTCACTCATCGAAGGCGAAAAGTCATTCCAATCAAAGATTAAAAACAAAAAAATCCTGTCAAAAGATTTTTGAAATAATTCCTCAAAAAAAAGAAATTGCCGGACACTTGCCAAATGCAAAGATGATCAAAATCCCAAAGACAATACGAAGAAAAAATCAGCAGGAACAACACAGATGGTGATCTCTAAGCGCGATCTCCCACTTCATCAAAAATACATTTCATTCCAATTTACTTCCAAAACGGAAATGGAATATCAAATCAACACGGATCCATTTGCTATTTCAACCGCCAAACACGGAAGCTGTTCGTCTGATTCAAAACCGAATCATGGAATGGAAGCGCTAAAAACCAGTTGAATATTTTCCCCATTGGGTTAGCCTGGGTCGGATGAAAACGTTTTTTTTCCTTTTTCTTTTTATTTCAGAATGGGGCCACACAATGGAACTGACCCTGCGTGATACAATTCATCAGACCAAGGATCTTCCATTTCTTTCACATTCTGGACCTGGTGCATTTGACAACTACCAAACAATGAATTTGCCCTTTGATCCCGTGCTGGAATTGCATCAGCGATGGGTGGAACAAGAAAAAATCAAATTGATCCATCGAGGTGAGGCTCATATCACAGTCATTACTCCCATTGAGTTTTGGAATGTTCTCAAACCTCAAGGTGTCACCATCCAGGAAATTCAAAATATTTCAAAAGATCAGCATCTGCAAAATTCCAAATTTCAAATCATCTGCCTTGGAAGTGGACAAGCTTCCTTGAATGGAAAACTTGAAAAAACTTTTTATCTGGTCGTTGAATCGGAAGACCTTCTGCGCCTACGTCAAAAAATCCAAGATTTATTTCTGTCCAAAGGTGGATCCAAGAATAAGTTTCAACCCAATAACTACTACCCTCATATCACACTGGGCTTTACTCAAAGAGATCTTCATGAAAGTGATGGCGTGATCAAAGATAAAAATTCCTGTGTCGCATCCATCGTGGAAGTCAAAAAATAACCTCCACAGTTATATCTATTGATTTTTCATTGCCCTCGG
>CAZFSX010000352.1:0-2843 GCA_964522115.1 uncultured Pseudobdellovibrionaceae bacterium
TGTTTTGGTTTTAAAGTTGCCTGTTTTGGTTTTAAAGTTGCCTGTTTTGGTTTTACAGTTGCCTGTTTTGGTCTTGATTTATAGTTTAGAGTTTTTAAATTCTTTTTCCCAAGGGACCATCGACAGGAGGGACCAAATGTATGACATGGATACAGGCATTCAGCTTTTTCAGCCAGAAATCAACAATGCGCTTAACTCTGTCCCAGCATTCTCTGAATTCTTTTTCTGTCGTTTCGTTGTCGATGATGTAGTAAAGGACAGTCTTGATGTGCGGCTTGGGCTCCTCAACTTTCTCCGGTTGTTGAGTAATTCTCGATACAACGAAGTTCATCTTCCGCTTTTATGAATCTTTGTTTTCGTGGAGTATTTTGGCTGCAATGATATTCTTTAGCATCTGTATAACGTTTTCCATGAATGATGTTGAAGTTAAAATTTCTTAAATAAGTTTTTTTTCTTTTTGTTCCTCTAGTCTCTTTCCTGAAAAGAGACTATTTAGCATCTACTTCAATTTTTTCACCTTCTACTTCTCCTTTTCATCCCCAAAGGCTTCTTTTTTAAACTCAAAGACAAATAAGGCTTGTTCATTGTGTCCTGGTTTATTTTTATAGTCTTAGCAAAACCAATAGTCGCCTTATTTTTGCCTATTTTTCGCATTTTCCAAAATGCTTTTGTGGGTTGATTCGTAATCCAAAGGATCTTCACACCAGGCATCAAGGTCTCCGCTCAGCGAGATGTTTTTCAACTGGAAAAATCTTCGGCAAATCTCTAAATAATGTGTGTTTTATTTTGTTGGACTTTCTGATGATTCTGTCATTTCGATCTTATCTGCTTCTTTTTTTTTGTCCGCCTTTTCCTCCTCCTGAAATGACTCACCCAGCAAGTTTGAGAGGCTTTTCTCAAAATTGTATTTAACACCGCTTTTGAGTTTGGGGAAACTCTTTTCTCCCCACTTACTAAAGACCATTCTGATGGTCTCAAGCTCAAACCTTTTTCCAGCCAGCCAAATAATTTATTTTGTTGTCCCATCTAAGACAACTTTTGGGCTTCCGAATGACTTGCTTTCACTTTTGGTTCCTGATCCTTTGGAAGCAGTTATTTATCTTTTGCTCTCCGGCTAACTTGACTCTGACCGCATGCGCGTTGCTTAACTTATAATTATGAAGAACAATATTAATTTGGACTTAAATTGGAAAATCATAGATGCGATAAGATGAGAGTGGCATGGTCTTTAAATCATCCACATCGAAAACAAGCAAAGGATAACAACCCAGATGCCCTTCAAAATAGCAACGACGGCGACGAAAAACAATGGAATTTAAATATTGCCGATAGCACAGGTATTTTTGTTCTGCAAATTTTAATAATTAACCCAAAATATATATAATAAAATTGCGCGATTATTAAATTAGGTTTGTACTGTCGATCGACTGCAAATAGAGCTGCTGGACAGACGATTGGTACGCTTGCCTCAAGAATGTGATCTATTTTGCACTAAGACTAATATTTTTTTTTTGCACAGCCTCCAGTGTACTATCCTGCCAGCTCTTCCCTTACTGACATCCCTCCCATTGCTTGTTTCTTTGACATTAGGGACATCTCTTAACGCTATTCCCTTGCCAGTTTGGCCAAGATTAACACTATATGAGCCACCACTATATCCTAAGTTGATCTGTTATTTGGATTGGACTCTGTCTTTTTACCGGTTCCGGACATCCGAGTACGATGGCTACCTAGGGCTATTTTAGCAATTCGTGAATGCTAGCGGGGAGCACGTTTCCCCTGTGTACTTAGTTTTGAGCTGGTTAATTTTGTAGGTGATGCGTTATAGCTAGTTCCTTGTTTTGGCGATTGATTTGTTCATGACTGTTAACCGGCCTATAATAATAATATAGTATTATACTCGATGGAAATCCTGTAACTAAAGGACCAGCACAAAATATCGAATATGCCTAGATCAGAATGAAACTGCCAAAATGCAAGAATATAAAAATCAAAAACAATCGTCCTCATCGACCCCATACACTTAATTTTTAATAAGCTATTTACATAACCAATCATCATTTTCATACATATTTATTTCTGACTTTTCTCTTTATCTTTATTTCGATGCCACCCTCTCCATGTCTTCTCTACTTCGATGATTCCATTGGATCGTATTCCCTGACTTTATCTTTGTCCGGAAGTTGCGCATTCCTATGCTCTATTTTGATTGCTATTTTGATTTTGAACGGGTTTTTGATATCTTTGGGGTTGACAGCAATATTGATTTGTAACTGCTGTACTTCTACATCAGAGCCAGTGTTTTGTTTGAGTAGAGGATTGCTTTTGGGTTGGCTGATGTATACTCTCGAGAGTGTACCTGTGTCTCTGACTCCATTTGGTCTCTCTTCTCACTTAACTTGTTATCTTTACGATCGGCTTTTTTCTTCTCTTCGATTTAGTAAGGATATCCGTACATTTAATCGACTTGTTACAAAGTGTCCAACCCCAGTTTTTCAGTAGAATTGCATTAGGTTTTGTTTGTCTCGATACATAAATAATCAAAGTCAGAATCTTCCCAAGAAGTGAATATTTGTTCTACATATGATAAGATAAGATAAGATTTTGTAGTTTTATCAATCATTACGTTTTCTTCAGCTCAAATTTCTCCATCATTTCTTGGATTTTCTTTTCAAGGTCTTGAATTTTCCTGTTTTGGTTTTAAAGTTGCCTGTTTTGGTTTTAAAGTTGCCTGTTTTGGTTTTACAGTTGCCTGTTTTGGTCTTGATTTATAGTTTAGAGTTTTTAAATTCTTTTTCCCAAGGGACCATCGACAGGAGGGACCAAATGTATGACATGGATAC
>CAZFSX010000353.1:0-2831 GCA_964522115.1 uncultured Pseudobdellovibrionaceae bacterium
TTGCACATCATCTTTAATGCGTCCAAGCTTTCTTGATATTTCTGAAGTTCGAAGGAACTCTTTGCCAGTCCTGTTTGAGCTTTCAAAGATTTACTATCTTTAGCCACATATTTTTTATAAATAGGCCAAGATAAATTATAGCGATGGCGTTGATCATAATATTCAGCAACACTCATCATCGCAGTTTCATTATTTTCAAAATCTTTTTGAAGAATGCTAAAAATTTTTTCTGTTTTTAGTGGTTCACCAATGTCTTGATAAATTCTTGCAAGGTGGATGTAATTCATCACTTCTTTTGGATCTTTTTTTTCGGCAAGCTCACAGTATTTTTTTGCATTTTCGAAATGAGCATCAAGAGTGAAGAGTTCGCAGAGCTTATTTAGATACAGGGGCTTTTCACTGAATTTTTCAATCATATCTAAATATAAATTCCGTTGCTCATACCTATTGCCCTTGCGTTCATAAACACGCAATAGTCCTTCATGGGCATCGTGGTTTTTAGGTTCAACCTCTATCACATCTTTCAGAATTTGGAGTGCTGCATTTTCATTATTGTCATCAAGATAGGCTTTAGCTAGAAACAGTTTTAATTTTGTCTTAGTGGGATTATTTGCAACAGCTGTACTCAAGGTTTTAATAGCCAATGTCGTTGCTCCACTTTCTGTGTAGGCACGACTTAAAAGAAGAAGTTCCTCAGGATTCAGGGTTTCAACTTTTGGACTAAGCGTTTCAATAACTATTTTATATTTTTTTTGATTCAGGGCTGATTCAAGATCTTTCGTAGTTCCAAAACAAAATAATGAAAGAAAACTTGTTAGAATGAGAATAGGCATAAGTGGTTCCTTCAAGGTGATATCAATTCAAATTCATATCCTTTTATTATGCAGACTTCTTCGATACAGTTTGAGTAGAAAATCATATCATGGAACGGCTTGGACTATTGTCTGGTCTGACAAAACATAGTGTATGCAAACATGAAACTTAGATAGGATAAAGTCATGAGTTCTCAGTTACCTCAAACGGAAAAAAAAGGAATACAATCAGGGCAAGGTTTGTTGGAATACGTCTTGCTTTTGTTATTTGCAGTTGGCTTAATTTTGGGATTATCAGCAAAATATTTTAAACCTATGAATACTTGGGCTAACTACTATTTTGGAACCTATCTGCAATGTCTTTTGGATACGGGTGAGCTGCCAAGTCTTGGGGGGGATAATTCTGAAACTGGGTGTAATGCTGAAAAGCTCAAGGCTCTTCAGGTCGCAGGCTTATCTGGAAACGGGGCCGCCGCTGGTTTAAATAATTCAGATCCTTCAAAAAAAAATGAATCGGATAAAAATAAAAGTGATTCTTCTTCTGGTGCAGGGGACGCTGCGGGTTCCAGCTCCAGTTCGGGAAAACGTTTTGGTTCAAAACCAGGACGAGGCAGCTCCGGAGTTGATGGCGGGGAAACTTCTGACGAAAGCAAGAAGAAAACGGCATTGGACGCAAAACTGGGATCAGGATCTCGGTTTTTAAAGGTGACCCCTATTGCAACAGCTACTGGTGGAAATCAAAAAGTCAGCAGGTTGATGTTAAATGATCCCATTGCACGAAAACTTAGGGACCAGGACAAAAAAAAAGAAAAAGTCCAAAAGGTAGCTGATGCGGATGAAAATGCCTCGGGCGGTTTGAAAAAGTTTAAAGTGAAAAAGCCTGGTTCTTCGACAAAATCGACAGAAGAAGAAACTAAGTTGGATTTGTCCATGGGCAATATTTTTAGGTGGGCCTTTATTATCATGATTATATTATTGCTTATTATCGTGGTCGGTGGACAACTCCTTCAGCTGAGCAAGCGTGGTTCAGAGTAGATTTTGCAATAAAAAAATGGTAGTCAGCTGTGCACAAGGTAAATTGAAAAAAGAGGTAGCGATATGAAAATTGGTGTTTCTCAGCTAAACCCTGTTTTGGGCGATTTTCGCCAAAATCGTGAAAAAATATTACAAGCTATTTCCGTGGCTGAGGAAAACAAGTGTCAGTTGCTATTGTTTCCTGAGTGCGCGTTGTTTGGTTACCACCCTTTTGACTTGCTTGAGCGTAATGAAGTTGTTCAACAGCAATTGAATGAATTTGCAAAAATTGAAAAGAAAATTCCTGCAGGCATGGGAATCATGATGGGCCTGATCACCAAGAATGAAAAAAAGCTTGGGAAGCCGTATTTTAATTCGGCGGTATTTTTGGAAAAAGGGAAAGCCCCAAAGTATTTTCATAAGGAACTTCTTCCAACAGGTGATGTCTTTGATGAGGCACGATTTATTGAACAAGGTTCAATGAAAAAAAACTTTTTCCGTTTTCAAGGGCATCGAATTTTCGTGACCATCTGTGAGGATATTTGGGCTTGGCCAGATGAAGACGGGCGCAGTATTTATAAAAAAAATCCAATACAAGAATTGAAAAATGAAAAGGTAGATTTAGTTTTAAATCTTAGTGCTTCGCCATTTTATCCGGGGAAGAGTCAAATAAGACATCAGCTTGTTGCTAAGACGGCAAAACTATTCAAAGCACCTATGATTTATGCAAATCTTGTTGGGGGACAGGATGAAATTATTTTTGATGGCGGAAGTTTTGCTGTAGATTCTGGTGGCCAAAAAGTCATGCAGTGTGGATTTTTTGAAGAAGACTTTGGAATCTTTCATGTGGACACAGAAAAAGGCAGTTTACGAGTCAATACGGGATCTGCTGTTGAATTGAGAAGACAAGCGCTTGTGTTGGGAATTCAAGATTTTTGTAAAAAAACGGGTCTACAAAAGGTGCATTTAGGCTTAAGTGGTGGAATCGATTCGGCCGTTGTCCTA
>CAZFSX010000354.1:0-2829 GCA_964522115.1 uncultured Pseudobdellovibrionaceae bacterium
AAAGAAATCCAAAGACACAAATCAAAACACAGAAATGCAAAATCTTCAGAAAAAAAGAGAAGACTTAGAGAAATCAAAAAAATCAACACAGCAACAATGGCAACAAGATGAACTGCTTCTTGAAAGAATCAAACCCTTGCGCGAAGAACTTTTTAACATCGCAAACGCCTATGACGGTCAACAACCCGCACTTCACCTGAAGTTTATATTAAACAAATCTGTCGACGACATTGTCTTTGATAAAAATGGAAAAATGATCCCCGATGTAATTCTTAAAACGCTTCATTGGTAATCACCAAAAATTTTTTGTTATCAATTATTTGAAGTTTTTCATTTGCCCCGTCTGACTCATTTTCATCATGGCATCCTTCGATACGATCTTCACACTGTAACCTGTACGACCACCAGTGATACAAGATCCTGGAATATTGACGTTCGGCATAGCATCTTGAGTTGGCTTCATGCACTTGCCAAAATTGATCAAATCCATACTGTATGTTCCTGAAGATTGAGCTTTCCATCCCGTCAGAAGCTCTCCAAAATGACGGAGCTTATAAGTCAGTTTTTCAGGTAATATTCCACCGTTTTCCTGGCCAGCAAATTGACTGAGGTGAAAACTTTGCGCCTGCAGAATTTGATCTTTTACGGAATAACTATTGAAACTTTGTGAATTCGGATTCCAGCCTAAATCAGGACGAATTAAAATTCCTGAATTTTTCACCAAGGGATTGGATTTTAACTTTAAATAATAATTTTTAAAATAATCAGGATCGATGGAATAATAAGTTGAATCGAAAACATCTGGAGCCACTGCTGCAATCTCTATCCGACGAATACCAGGAACGATTTCAGGATGAGCATGATTCCACGCCAAAGCATCACCGTCAACTTGCCCTGGTTCAAAATCATTGATCAGAGGTAACCAATAATTAAGACTCATATCGATGGGATTTAATCGCCGTATCGCCCAAGAGTATTGTCCAATTGTTAACAACGAATTGATTCCTGCTTTATCACCAATGTAACGACTATGATTTGGCAATCGAGTTGGATCATCAGGATTTGGTATGCTTCCACCAGAATCAATTCTAGGAGGCAACAGTGGATCCACTTTTTTTCCGTTCACCGCATACGGAGGCCCCATACTTCCACCAAAAGGTTTGGCATAGGCTTGAGCTTTCATCTTCACGGCTCCAAATGGGGAAAATGGAATTTTTGGAGCGGACTCCGCAGTGACAGAAACATAGGCAACACAAGTTTCATCTTTTTCCACACCGACAGTGCTGGAATATAAATTGGATGGCTCAATAAATTGCAAACCTTGATTCAAGGTTGGAAAATCATTGTTCCAAGCCACAGGTAAGTAAACTTCAGCTGGAGTGGTAGCACCAAAAGCTTCTTTCACCTGTGTTCCAAAGGCTACGCCCCCCCCACAGATGGTTGAAAGAAAGAAGAATGCAGGAACAACAACGATGGGTTTGATCCAACCTGGTGGATCTTGAAATTTTCCTTTTTGTCCTTTGACACCACTACATTCTGCCAATCCATTTTTAAATTCAAATCCTGAAAGACTGCTTAAGTTGGCTGCTGTTAAATTTTTCTTTAGTGTTTTTTCAACCGTGGCACGCACACTTGCCCCACTGATATCTGTAAAGTCATTGGCATCGGCAGAAGTGGAGTTGGCCAGTAAATAGAGCAATTTTTTTCGATTGGCTTGATCATGTCGATAGGCACGGACAAAGGTTCCTAAAGTGATAAAATTCATAAAACCCATTTTTTTGCATGCACCCTGTATTTGTTGATTCAAATTGGATGTTAACTGGGTGATTTGCGAGTTAAACCCACTCATCCATGTCGAAATCACAGCCGGGGGATGAATTTCTGGAGTGCTCCAGTTACCGGAATTCGCGCAAGTGGCATCAGTTTCTGATGTATCAACTTCCATTAAAGGTTTGTAATAACTGCAGTGAACCGATGGAAGTGTGGACGGCGTATCTGTATCATTCACCAAATGTGAAGTAGGAGAATCTTTATATGGATTGTGCTGTCTTTCCCCGGCTGCTCCTAGCAATCGATAACGAAATGCCAATAACTTCCAGGATTGCCTCATTTGATAATTGATATGAGACATTGCATTCAACATTTCTGCCTGTTTTGTTCCACCATAGTAGGCCGCAAGATCCACTGAATTTTGTAGGTTGATCTTATGATGGACCAACAATCCGACATTGATCACCATCGCAAAAAACATAAATAGCAATTGAAACATGATGGCTACGAACAAAGAAATTTGTCCATCGCTGTTGGAAAAACGACAAGGTGTTGATTTCACATGCTGATTCATATCTAAAAATAAGAATACCCTGAAGAACTAAGAATGGAAAAAATACTTTTGCCGAAAATGCTTTTTCCCTTCACAGACTGGACCAAAGTCTCTTGTAGCATCTTTCACATTGTCATGTCAGACAGTGAAAGAGATTCTATTTTCATCCAAAAATATTTGGACAAGGAGTATCAATGAAACACTTTCAGTCATGGACGTCACTGATCTTGATCAGCATTTTATTTCTGAGTCATAACCTGAACGCCATGGTGATCTTTGATGGATATTACCGCATCGTCAGCGCAGGAAAGCATGTGGGATTCAGCATTGTTCGATATGAATATGATCCCCAAAAAAAACAATTTACTGCCACCACCTTTTTGAAAACCAATGAACTGGGTGGCAATATCACAGAAAGTGTCAAAGCACTGTGTGCAGAAGATAAATTTCGACCCATCAGTTATTCCTACACAAGCTTAGAAGGCACCAAATCCAAAGTGATTGAT
>CAZFSX010000355.1:0-2821 GCA_964522115.1 uncultured Pseudobdellovibrionaceae bacterium
TTTGAATTTAGAACTTACTTTCAAGGGTGCAGAAAGAATTTTTGAATTTGATCCATGATCCAAGCCGCATCATCCAGTGGAAGATCATGGCCTGCGGTAGGATGTTCCAGACATTGGATGTTCCACTTCTTCGCCAGTTTTCTGGAACAGTTCACGCTGACAAGTCGATCCATCGTGCTGGATAAGAGTAAAGTGTTTGGCAAAGGAGCTTTTTCAGGAAACTGATACCTTGATGCTGCAATGATTTGTCTTAAAAAATTCATTCGTGACAAAGGATGCTTTTCCGCAAGATTTCCGTAGATCCTTGTCAGTTGATCCATGCGTTGGGCATCTCTTGCAGATATTAAATTTGTGACCAGTTGTAAAATTTTTTGCTCACGTGCATAGATCCCTTTTTGAAAAAGGGCATGGGCGATGGCAGGGTAATTTTCAGGCTTCAACCTTTCATAAAAAGACGATGTTCCTTGATCGCTGGTATTGATCAGCACCATGCCTTGGAAACGGTTCGGAAATTGGCGGGCCCATTCCACCGCCAGCATGCTGCCCATAGAAATGGAAAATAAAAATAAAGGTGTTTTCTTGTTTTGAAAAAACGAACTTCGCTTTTGAAGATCCTTCACGCATTCTTCAATGGATAAAAAACTTTTTTCAAAATACTGAGTTCCATTTCCCGAAATATCTAAACATTCAATTTCTGCCGTTGGAAAATATTCTTTGAATATTTCTGGAAAATTCGCCCAATGTCCCTGTTCTCGAGCAAGTCCTCGTAAAAAAATCCAATGCATGAAAGTCTCCTTGAACTGCTGCTGGCTGTTTATTCTTGATGGTGAGAGTACCAAAATCTCAGCGCCAGATCTTGACTCTTCATGCGTTCTTCGGGGCTCAGATCCGACCAAAGATCTCCGGATCTGGTGGTTCGAATCAAAAAATCAAACAAAGTATTGTGCCGACGAAGGATGCGCTTCAAGCGGTGGGGCTTCATAGGATTAAAGGGACCTAAGGATGAAAAGGCCTGCCATGGATTTTTTCTCAACCACAGCCATGATCCCATTTCTAAGGCCCAGGGAATATACACTCCGTTGGTGGGGCCATGAGCTCGGTACTCGTCATAGATATAATCCCAAAGATCACCATGGGTGGTATAGTTTTTTGCTTGAGGTTCGATTTGATAAAAGTGATGGGGATGAGTTCGATCAAAATGGGCTCTCCACGCAAAGGCCTCTGGTGCATGGAAAAAGGGGCGTGTGGATTTCGCATAGGGCAGCCACAGGCGATCGATATTTCCAAAGCCAGAGTGGAAGTCCACGGTTAAAACACGTGGACTCTGAAAAAAACTTTGGCGGCAAACTTCAAGCAGGGCTTTGGATTCGGCTTGCAATTCTTCTCCCTGTGCTCCTCTGTACCATGGAAGTTTGGTGGAAAGGCGGTGACCTCCCACAAGCCAGGTGGATTTTCCTTCGGCATCGACGGGGGCGTTGCGCATCAAATCCACACCCTGAGGATTGCTTCGCGTTTGATGAAGAATTCCCAGGGGATTGATCAAAGGCATAAAAACAATGCGCATTTTTTCTAAAGTCTCTTGAAGAACTTTGTCCCATAAAATCATTTGCGAAAAAGTATTCATTAACGAAAGGACAACTTGGGATCCAATGCGCTCCAACCCATGAACACCTCCAAATAAACCAAGTACCGGGGCGGCTGGGTCTTTGGATCCCATCGTCACAGACACAAGGGGAAGATGATATTTTTTAGAATGAGAATATCCATGAACTTGAATCTGTGCGAAATTTTGCAAATCATCTAACAGTCTCTGAAAAAGAATCCATTCAGGCATTTTGCGTTCTAATGTGATCAGGTCGGGCTCTTGAGTGGATGAAGACGATGAACGACGATTCGATGTCATAGGGAAGATGTGCTCTCTTTCTTGGCCAGAGCACCATTTTATCATTTGAGGCATGGTCTGGGTCAAGAAGTCAATGACACTGAAGGCAGACTTCTGGTCTGTGATCCAAGAAACCTGCGAAAAAGATTTTGAGTTGGAATCATCGTTAAAAAATCCAAACATTGAAATTCAGGATCCCAGGCAGGTTCACTGACAATATGACCATGGGCTGAAAGAAAAGACTGCAGCAGAGGTGGAATTTTTTCACAGAAGGAAGTTTCCAAAGAAGAAGTATTTTGTCGTAAAAAATGCATCCATGGGTCGAGTTTCTGCATTTGATATTGGTGACGAGGGTGACTGAAGTAGGAAAGTGCGACATGCCCCTGTTGGATCATTTGCAGATAAGTTCGTGCAGCCTCTTGATTGGGACGAAGTCGAAGACTTGCAATTCCATACAATAGATCAGATCCCATCATGAAACAGTATTCACCTATGGCTGTCCAAATCCATGCATTGATAAAGCTGTTGCGATACTCAGGATGTACGCAAAGGCGTCCAAACTCCATCTTGGATCGATAGTCAGAATCTAAGACACGATCCATATAAAATTCTTTCTGACAAGGTGAGTGTTTTTCGCTGGGATCTTGAATCAGGCGCACGCTGGCAATCAGTTCTGATTTTCTATCATTCCAAAATAGCAGATGATCAGCGACAGCATCCAGTGACGAAATATCCATACCCATGGAATTTTTTTGTCGTCGAAGTTCTTCATGAAAGACCTTGGATCGAAGTTGAAAAGAGTTAACAAGGTCCTGAGGATTTTGAGCCAATTGAACACGAAAACTTCCTACTTGCCGTTCAAATTTTCTGGGACATTCATAGTTGTGCAGTTTGAATTTTCTTAAGAAGAAATAAGTAGCGTGTTTATTCCATGACAAC
>CAZFSX010000356.1:0-2816 GCA_964522115.1 uncultured Pseudobdellovibrionaceae bacterium
CCATACCGGCGGAACCTTTGATAAGTTGGAGTCTGTACCAGGGTTTAATACCCAATTAAGCATTCAAGAGTTTCAAAAAAATATTGAAAAGCATGGAATATGTTTTATCGGTCAAACGTCTCAGATCTGCCCCGCAGATAAAAAGATTTATGCTCTTCGAGATGTCACAGCGACAGTAGAAAGTTTACCGTTGATTTGTGCTAGCATTATGTCAAAAAAATTAGCGGAAGGGATCGATGGTTTGGTCCTGGATGTGAAGTTTGGTAATGGAGCATTTATGAAGTCCTTACCCCAGGCAGAAGAGCTTGCTCGACGATTGATGGAAATTGCAGAGGGGGCAGGAAAGAAAGTGACGGCTTTACTGACAAATATGAATCAACCTCTTGGGCGATTCGCAGGAAATGCTCTTGAAATTTTTGAGTGCCTTGAAATCATGAAGGGGAAAGCATGGGTTGGGTCTTCGGGCTATGATATGTACGAAGATACCCGAGAGCTGAGTCTTGTGTTGTCCGCTCAAATGATGTGGCTTTCTGGTCAGTGGAAGAGCTATCAGGTTTGTTATGATCTAGCGAAAGATATTCTTGAAAGTGGCAAGGCTTTACAAATGTTTTATCAATTGATGGAGATTCATGGAGCCCAGATTCAAACCCTGCCTGAACCCGCTCATCACTATCAGGTTTTATCAACGCAAACTGGGTATATTCATTCGATGCAAACTGAGAAAATTGGAATTGCAGGCATTCACCTGAAGGCCGGCCGAAGTATCAGCACAGACTTGATTGAACCTACGGCAGGGATTGAGTTTCATGTGAAAGTGGGAGACTGGGTCGAAACTCAGCAACCTCTGTTTACTCTTCATGGAGCAAATCCAGAATTATTTCATGCTGTCAGCCAACAACTGTTGACCAGTGTTCAGATTGACAGTCAAAAGATAGATAAACCGAAACTTATTCAGAAAACAATCTTACACTCGGGGGCGCAATGACCATTCAGCAGCTTCAATCGACAGTCGAACACATTCGAACTCAGACGGGGTTTCGCCCTCAAATTGGTTTGGTCTTAGGAAGCGGGCTTGGATCTTTTGTCAAAGAAATAGAGGACCCATTTATCTTGCCTTTTCATTCAATTCCACACTTTGTTCCTACCAGCGTCGAGGGACACCAAGGAAATATGATTTTCGGTCGAGTGCGTGGAAAAAATATCGTGGTTCTACAAGGACGGCTTCATTACTATGAAGGCCATCCCATGGATTTGGTTGTTTTTCCAACGCGCGTGATGGCTTTGCTGGGAATTGAAGTTTTGGTTTTAACAAATTCTGCAGGCGGCCTTGGTGATGGAATGCAATCGGGTGATTTCATGGTGATTGAAGACCATATCAATTTGATGGGAGCCAATCCTTTGATGGGCCCAAATATCAAAGAATTAGGTCCACGATTTCCAGATATGACAGAAGCTTATGATCGAAAGCTTTCTGAATTATTGATTCAAACGCTACAACAACACAAGGCGCGCTTCCATCGAGGCATCTATGCCGGGATGAGTGGGCCAACCTATGAAACCCCTGCGGAAGTGCGCTACCTTAAGCAAATTGGATGTTCAGCAGTAGGCATGAGTACAGTGCCTGAAACGATTGCAGCCAATCATTTGGGGATACGTGTTGCGGCCATGAGCTGCATTACCAACTTGGCAGCGGGAATTTCAAAAAACAAACTATCGCATGATGAAGTGACTGAAACGGCCAAGCGTGTGGAAGAAAGTTTTTCGAAAGTCATTCAACAATTTATAGCTGATATAAAACTTTCTAAGTAGCGCGCCATGTAAGCTTCGAAGAAAAGGGTGATATTTCACATTTTCTTTTACAAGAGAAAATTCCTCATGAAAAATAGCGAATCGTTTTTGGTGGGGGATTTGTGCGTAGATTTTTTCGTCTTTTTTTAGCTGTTGTTCTTTCGGTCACAGGGCAACCCCTTTGGGCTCATCTTGATGAAGAAAATTCTCATTTACTAACCGAGGAAATCAGTCACTCCAAGCCTGCCGATACAGAACAGAAAGTGCTGGAATCAATTAAGGTTGCTGATCATATTGTTCAGCATCTCAATTTAACTCTTCAGGGGCTTGAACGAAAAACACCTTTGGATGTTTTTCGTTTGTTGGATCAGAAGCCAATGCAAGCGCAAAGCGATACCTTCGAGGCTGTTGTCTTAGATAAGATCGAGTTTCAAATAACAAAATCAGGTTTTGAAATAAGCTATCGTAAAAAAGTCATACATGAGTTTTATCTTCCTATATTTACTGTTGTTCGATGGGGCAATTATTTAGTGATAGTTGAAAAAAACAGTTTTGATTCGAAGCAAGGCCTTCAGCATCTTTTGCTTTTGGATTTGAAAGCCTACGCTTTTGAAATTGGAATCACAGCTGTCCCTTTATTTCGAATCCCAATCTTTACAGGAAACGGGACTGTTTTTGGGCGACCGATGGAAGTGACAACGGCCGTTTCTGATTTTCGGGGGATTCATTTGTATACAGATGTTACACTCCAGAATAAAATACAAGTGCTGAATGAGGAAGTCTTAAGAGAAGTTTCTCTTATGCAGCAAACCTCATTTAATATTGCTGTGAATTTGGTGGATCCAAATACTTTTGAACGTTCTTCATTTTTAATTGATGAAATTAAAATATATTTTGAAAAATCTGTTGAGTTAGCAGGCGAAAAGGTAACAGCCGATTTTTTTAATGTGGCTCAAAATCGTCAGGCCTTCAATCAGCTTCATCAAGATATTCAGCAGAAATTGCGGTTAAATAAATATTCTTTAACA
>CAZFSX010000357.1:0-2794 GCA_964522115.1 uncultured Pseudobdellovibrionaceae bacterium
AAAGGACCCTCAAACGGGTCTTCCTGTGTATGCCTTGAACGGTCGCTTTGGTCCCTATGTTCAGTTAGGAGATGCTCAAGGTGAGGCCAGTAAGCCCAAACGTGTGGGATTGCCTGCGGGGATGGAATTAGAATCTGTCACCTTGGAAATCGCATTGAAGCTACTGAGTTTACCTAAGACTTTGGGGAAACATCCTGATTTGCAGAAGGATATTAAGGCCGGCATTGGTCGTTTTGGTCCTTACGTTGTTTGTGATGGGGATTATCGTTCCATCCCGAAAACAGAAAGTATTTTCGATATTGATTTGAAGCGAGCATTGGAAATGCTTTCTCAGCCCAAAAAAGGTCGAGGCCGTGCGGCGCCTTTGAAGGAGCTTGGAAATCATCCTGTTGCAGGAGAGATGATCGCGGTCATGAATGGTCCTTATGGACCTTATTTGAAGATGGGAAAGAAGAATATATCTTTGCCAGAGGGGATGACTCCTGAATCTGTGACCATGGAAATTGCTGTACCCTTGTTTGGTGATCAGCAGCCGGCTTCTGCTGCGAAGGCGAAAAAAGCTTCAACGGCAAAGAAGACTGAGTCAAAATCAGCTCCCGCAGCGAAGTCAAAATCAGCAGCGACAGGTAAATCGAAGGCTTCAGCATCGACTCCGGTGGCTCCTCCAAAGACCACCACGGTTCTTCGGAAGGGTACGAAGCCTCCGACAAAGCATGCCTGAAAAAAACACAAAGCCTCCAGACTTTCTGGGGGGATTCTTGACAAAAAAGAAGGACTCATGAGACACAGCGTTGCATGAGTCCAAAAGCCAAGGGCCAACTTGAATTTGAACTTCCTCTTCGACCCGAACCGGATCGCAACCGTCATCTTGGTGGGCGCAGTTTTTATTTCTTCGATTTTGATGATAATATCGCCATGCTTGCGACGCCGATTGTTCTTTTTGAAAAGGGAACGGGGCATGCATTGAAAATCAGCAGTGGGTCCTTTGCTCAAGAGCAGGCTCGCATCGGCAAGTCAGGTCTTTACGAAAATTATGAGATCGATTGGGACCATCAGACGGGAAGCTTTAAATACTTTCGTGATCATCATGAGGATGAACTTCATCGATTGGGAATGAAGCAGCAAGTTTTTATCGAAGATGTGGCCCATGCCTTGGGTTTGGATGACTTTCAATGGAAGGGACCTTCCTGGACTTGTTTTTCTCACGCCACATTCAATCAAAGACCTATTTCCATTATCACGGCAAGGGGGCATTCACCTTCTACGATTCAGCAAGGGATCAATGTCTTTGTCCAGCAGGGTTTATTGCCTTTGTATCCAAACTATCTGGGAATTTATCCTGTGAATCACCCCGAGACTCGTCAAAAGCTGGGGGATGCGGCATTGGTGATGAGTGTTGCAGAATTAAAGAAAAAAGCCATTCGAGCTTCTGTCGAACGGGCCATTGATGTTTATGGTTACAGTGATCATCATCGTTTTGGAATGTCAGATGATGATCCCAAGAATTTACAACTGATCTTGGACGAGATGCGTGATTTGAAAAAAGATTATCCTCGTATGAGTTTTCACGTGATTGATACGGCTCATGGTCGTTTTGTGAAACATGAAGTTCTTTTAACTTCCGATCAAGAATCCAAAGTTGCTGAGGATAAAGTGCAATTTTCTTTGTTTTAACTGGACCAATGTCGTAATTTAGTTGGAAGGACTTTCTGACGATAAGAAAGAAGTTCGACTTACTTATTACTTGCTTTGGAGACAACATGAAGTTCGCATCAAAGGTGTTACTTGTTCTCTTATTTTCCCTGACAGCCGCAGCCAAGTCTTCCGATGGAGCTTTAGCTTGTCCCCATCTGACGCAAATTGAAAGCATGTTTCTGACTCAACATGTGCGCTACTCACAAAAAGATAAAGAGCTGCAAGATCATGTCATCGAGCAATACATCAAGCAATTGGATCCGACAAAAATATATCTTCTAAAAAAAGACGTCGATTCCATTCGTAAGATGATGTCGGGAATTTTTGATAAATTGAAGGCGCGTGACTGTGTGCCTTTGGAAGAAGCTCAACGTATCTTGGTGAATCGTGCAAAAGAACGTGCGGACTTTGCGAAAAAGTTTTTAGGAAAAGATTTTAAAGTTGATAAAAAAGTTGAGTTAAATTTTGATTCCGATAAACGTGCCTTTCCAGAAACAGATAAAGAAGCAAACGATTATTTGTCCAAGTACATTCACTTTCAAGTATCGAATTATTTAGCAACGGATATGAAACTGGAAGAAGCGAAAACCAATGTTTCTAAAAATTGGGATCGAGCACTTCGTCATGTTCAAGAAACGAAAACAGATGATATTTACGCTCATTATCTGGATTCTTTTGCTCGCGCTTTAGATCCTCATTCCAGCTTTTTTTCCAAGGATGTTCTTGAAGACTTTGAAATTCAAATGCGACTTTCTTTGGAAGGGATTGGTGCCACTCTTTCCTTTCAAGATGGATTCACTGTTGTGGAAGTGCTGCGAAGTCAGGGCAAATTCAGCCGGATGATCGCATCATTGCAGTGGGCCAGGGGGAATCAGGCCCTGTGGAAAATGTTGTCGAGATGGAATTGAAGGACGTTGTTCGTAAAATTCGTGGAGAAAAAGGAACAAAAGTTCGTCTGACGATTTTAAGAAAAACAGGTGAAGGCAAAGAGAGATTTGATGTTGTTCTTGTGCGTGACAAAATCAAGCTTGAAGATGATGCGGCTTCGATTGTTTTTGTGGATAAAGAAGTGGGTGGTCAGAAGAAAAAAATTGGAATT
>CAZFSX010000358.1:0-2785 GCA_964522115.1 uncultured Pseudobdellovibrionaceae bacterium
CCCCGAACTTTGATACGTCAGAATGTGTTTTAAAAACCTTACCGACGCGACAGAAGTCGTGACTTTAGTCATGGTGGTCATGATTGTCAAATTTCACTTTTATAATGCTTTGAATAAATTATCCTAGAATCTATGAGACTTGATTCAATTCCCCAGGGAATCCTGGTTTTTTTGACAATTGCTGGGTTTACGCTCTTTCTTTTCCTGTCGCAGCCCCCTCGTACGATTTGTGACACTCAGAAAGAGTCCTTTATGAAAAGTCAAAAAGGGCTTCTTTACCCGGGCGTTTATAAAAAAACCCGACGTGCACCCAAAGTCCAAACCGAGCTGAAGCAATGCCGCGAGGGAAGCAGCCCCGGGGCCTGCTATCCCCTTTTCCTCAGCTATCGCACAATTCTACGGGATTTAGATAATTTCTCGACCGAATGCTCTGCCGCCGTTGGTGAGCTTGATCAGCTGCAAAATATGATGAAAAACGGAATCGAACTCTTCGCTCTTATTGGCTGGGGGGATGCTCCTCCTGCGAAGGGGACCCGAGGACTGTCTTGGCTGAAAGCATCTGAACTTTATCTTTTCTGCCAAATGCAGGAAAAATATCAGCATATTTATGGAGAAGAATCTTGGAACCAACTTCGAGAATCCATCATGGCCAACCTTCCCGGAGAAGCTCCCATCATTAACGCCAATGGAGAGTGCGCCAACTGCGAAAACCGAAAGCTGGCTTCGAAAGTTTTGGATCGCAATGAACTTTGGTATCGCAGTATTTTTTCTGTCAGCTGCCAGGGCTATCGCTAAAACTATCTTGATCTTGGTTTTTTAAAGCTATTTGTAAATAGTTTATGCTTACCAGACTTTGATGTTCCTGAAGTCACTGGAGCTTTCTTCTTCCAATCCCCAGAAGCTTGTTTGGGACCCTTTGCCTGCGAGGAAGTGAAATCTTTGGACTTCGGCTGTGAACTTGAAAATGCAACTTTTGGTTTTTCAGATAATTTTTTTGGCTTATCAAAACGACCCAAGGTTTTAGAAACAGGCTTTCCTGTTGCTTTCGTTGTACTATCAAAAACTTTTTTCGGATCCAGTTTTTTATTTTTATAGCGATTGGCATTGTTAGACTGGCCCCGCTCTTGAAAGGCAAAGTCAGGATCTAATTTTTCTTCTCGCGCCCCCTGAAGGTAAGGCTTAATTTTACGGAACATTTTTTCGTCAGAACTGGTCACAAACGTAATGGCATTTCCACCTCGTCCTGCGCGAGCTGTACGACCAATCCGATGCAAAAAGTCTTCGGATTGAAAAGGTAAATCAAAATTAATAACATGGGCCACATGCGGAATATCAATTCCACGTGCCAACAAATCCGTCGCCACAACAATGCGTGTTTCGCCTTCACGAAGTTCACGGACGACACGATTTCTTTGACCCTGAGTCAATCCGCCATGAATCACATCCACAGAAAAACCATACTCTTCCAAGTACTGTCCTAGGCGCTGACAACTACCTTGATTTCCACAGAAAACAATCACGCCATCTTTTTGAGTGGCATTCAATTCATCCAAAATCACATCATTTTTCTGAGACTTATTCAAAAATAAAACACGTTGCTTTAGCTCCTGCACAGGCTCTTCCGCTTGCGCGGAACGAATCATCAAGGGCGTACCTGTCATGAAAATTTTGGCTATATCTTCAACCTCTGGACTAAAGCTGGCTGAAAACATGGATGTCTGACGAGGGCCACGTAAAGTTTTCTGAATGCTTCTTAATTGAGGAGCAAAGCCCATATCCAACATGCGATCTGCTTCATCAATAACCAAGTGCTGAACATTTTGAAGCAACATTTTATTTCCAACAAGGTGGTCATTCAATCGACCCGGCGTCGCAATGATCATACGAGGGTGTTTTCGCAAAGCTGCCGCCTGTTTCACACTGGGCATTCCTCCGATAATCAAACATAGGTCAATGCTTGTACCTTCACATAAACTGACCAGTACTTTATGAATCTGTTGCGCCATCTCTCGACTGGGAGCCAGAATCAATGCGCGGGCCTCTGGATTTTGCTTCAAAGACTCAACAATGGGCAAAGCAAATGCCAGAGTTTTACCACTGCCTGTTTGAGCCACCGCGATAAGATCCACTCCCCCAAAGGCTTCGGGAATGGCTCGAGCCTGAATATCTGTGGGACGAGTGATTTTCATTTTTTCCAGAGCTTCCAGCGAAAGGGCTGAAAGGTTCATCTCTTGAAAGCTATTGACACGTAAATTTGAATTTTGGGTTTTCATAGGGGCCAGGTATACCACACACCCCATAAAACCAAGCATAGATTCTGTGAAATTGTAAAGAATCTCTCTTTGCCATTTTCGCAACATCAATAACGTAGGATCCGAAATAAGCAATGTAAGAAGAGCCAAAATTTAAAAGAAAAAAATGACCTTAGAAATCTTCAAATGGAGCCAATAAAAAAACCCGCGATGAGCGGGTTTTTTTGAGAACACCAGAAACTGAATCTGGTATCAAATGGTAGGGGCTCAAGGACTTGAACCTTGGATCCTCCGGTTATGAGCCGGATGCTTTGACCAACTAAGCTAAGCCCCCTTTATGAACCTTCAAGGATTACTCGATGAAGGCCTTCAATTTACCAGAACGACTTGGGTGACGCAACTTACGTAATGCTTTCGCTTCAATTTGACGAATGCGCTCACGAGTTACGTTGAAATCTTGACCGACTTCTTCCAAAGTATGGTCACTTTCTTCACCAATACCGAAACGCATACGTAAAACTTTTTCTTCTCTT
>CAZFSX010000359.1:0-2753 GCA_964522115.1 uncultured Pseudobdellovibrionaceae bacterium
AAATGGATTATCTGCTTTGGATTTAATTTGTTCTAATAGAACATGCTTTTCTCGATCAAAAACATCTTGATTGGGTTTAGAGCTGGCAAGAACATCAAAGAATAAATGGCGGCCTTGCTGTTCAAAACTAGAAAGAGCTTCGAAGGACAGACCCATCGAATTTTTTCCGGCAACGGCTTGGAATCCAGCTGCGATTTCTTCAATTTCAAAAGCTAATTCATTTTCAGATCGATGAGTTGTTCCTCCAAGCCAGATGCGAGAAAACATTTCGCTGACGCCATTATCTTGAGGACTTTCAAATCGCAAGCCTCCTAAAAATGCAGCCCGAGCCGAGAATGTAAAAGTATCCCGAAGGGGTTGGAAGTAAATATGAGTTCCATTTTTTAAAACAACTTTTTCGAAATTTTGTTTCGAAGGAGCCGCAGGCATTTTCCATTTGGTGCGGACCATGCTTTGTTTCTTCATTGCGGGTGTTTTTAATTTTTTCAGTTCTTTTGAAAACCCAGACGTCCATGTTTTGATAAATTTCAATGTCTGATTTTTATCAGCATTGGTTGTGATGGTGACGGTCAGTTGTTCGGGATTGAAATATTTTTTTGCCAACTTCAAAAGTTTTTCTGCGGTCATGGCGTGAAGTGCTTTTAAATATTTTTGAAGTGCTTTTTGGTCTTGAAAATAAAATTCCAGGTGTCCTAGCTTACGAGCAATTCCATCGACGGATTCCAGCGAATAGTATTCTTCACTTTCTAGGTTGACCAAAGCTCTTCGAATTTCATCGGCCGTTGGAGGAGCTTGGAAGAAGCGCAGAATTTCTTCTTGCAGTGTTTGAAAAATACCTTGAATATTTTCAGGATTAAAACCCATAGAGATTAAAAACAATCCCTTATCTTTCGGGTTGTAGGTGCTTGCTCCGACAGAGTTCACCCAGGCTTTTTCAATGCGTAATTTTTGAACCAACCGGGAGGAATCTCCCATTCCAAGTATCATCGACAACATATCAAGACCTGGAATGTCCGCATGTGCAATGGAAGGAATTTTAAAGCCCAGATAAGCTAAAGATTGTTGAAATTCAGCCTTTTCCACGCTGATCCTAGCTGCCTTTTGCGGAAGTTCTTTTTTTCGTTGAACTTTTGCCACTTTATAAGTGGGAATGTTGGCAAAATATTCTTGGACCAATTTTTTAGCCTGTGCAAAATCAATATCTCCAGCAACAACTAAAAACATATTTTGAGGAGAGTATCGAGCGTGATAATAGTCCCAAATTTTTTTCACAGAAACTTTACGAATGTTTTTTTCAAAACCAATGACAGGGATTGAGTAGGGATGACCTTTATAGGCCGTTGAAAACAAAAGCTGAGAAGCTCTTCGCCCAGGACTGTCTTGCCCTCGCTTGATTTCTTCAATGACAACTTCGCGCTCATTATCGATTTCTTGTGGATCAAACAGTGGATATCCCATCATTTGGGAAATGGCAGACATTCCTGTTTGTATGAAGTTTTTTGATAGTGTGACATAAAATACAGTCTGATCAAAGCTTGTGTAGGCATTCAATTCGCCGCCACTTCCTTCGATGACAGAAGCGATTTCACCCACCTTGTATTTTTCGGATCCTTTAAAGACTAAGTGTTCGATAAAGTGGCTGATTCCTTCGACGCCTTTGCCTTCGTCTGCACTGCCTGTGCGAACCCACATTTGAATGGAAACGACAGGGCTTTTTTGACTTTGTTGAAGAAATACTTTCAGACCATTTTTAAGTTTGATTTGTTTTAGCATATTCAGCAGTATGACAGAGCTTTCAGGGACTGTCTTTGAGAAAAGTTTGAAAAAGAAAAATTAAAAGCCAGGACCTTTTCAAGAGCCTGTTCATCCAATGAATGAAAAGGAACATATGTCATGAATGAGTTTGGAATTTATATACATATACCATATTGTCTGCAGCGATGTTCTTATTGCGATTTTGCGACATACAAATTTGATGAAATTCTTCCGCCGGATCAATATGTTGCAAAACTCAGACAAGAAATTCGAATGCGAAGTTCTTTTTGGCCACCGCGTTCTGTGGATACGATTTATTTTGGTGGAGGAACTCCCAGTTTGATCTCTCCAAATTTATTGAAGTCGATTTTGCAGGAATTAGAAGAACAAGGATGGGACCTTCGTCCAGTTCGAGAGATGACCATTGAGATCAATCCAGCAACAATCACCCACGAAAAAATGGAAGAATATTTGAAAATGGGAGTCAATCGATTCAGTGTGGGTGCGCAAACATTCAAAGATTCAACCTTGAAGTATTTAAATCGTGAACATGATAGTCAGCAAACCTTGGAAACTTTAAAGTTGCTTCAGTCCTATCAAGTTTCATTTTCGATGGATTTGCTTTTTGCTTTGCCTCATCAAAGTTTGCAGGATTTAGAAAAGGATTTGGATCAAATTTTAAAAATTCAACCTCAGCACATCAGTCCCTACTGTTTAACTGTGCCCCATGGGCATCGTCTGCAAGTCGCCAGGCCTTCGGAAGAAATTCAAGTAAAGATGTTTGATGTGATCGCAACCAGGTTATTGCAGCAAGGTTATGAAAAGTATGAGATCTCGAATTTTGCTCGCCCGGGATATCAATCCCAACATAACCTCTTGTATTGGTCGGATTCAGAGTATTGGGGGTTGGGCTTATCTGCACACTCATATCAAAAAAGGGGGCGCAATCCCCTGGGTCAGGATATTGGACCTTGGGGGCAGCGATTTTGGAATCCTTC
>CAZFSX010000360.1:0-2734 GCA_964522115.1 uncultured Pseudobdellovibrionaceae bacterium
TGATCGGCACTGGGAACGTCAGCACCCATTGCCTAATGTTTTTGTGTGGCAGAACATGATCGAATAAATGCGCCGCGGTCTCCGACATCCGCCGAGCTCCGCAGCTGGGACAGAATCCGCGTTTTTTGCAGCTAAACGCCACAAGCATCTCATGGTGGCAACTGGTGCACTGGGCGCGCAGAAATCCGTGGGCCAGTATCCCGCAGCGCAAATACTCTTCAAACTCTTTGATCACGAAATCTTGTAGTGGATGTCCCAAGTCTTGTTCGACTTGACTCTGGAACGTCAGCCAGTTGGCCTGGATCAGTTTGTAGAGTGTTGTTTTTTCGGGTTCGTGGCGTTGATAGTGATAGGTTTGGGCATTGGGTACAGACATCTGCAGATCTGGTGTCTGCAACGACCATGGCCAGTTAGGATGGCTTTACTGACGGCGGCTCTGGCGCGTTGGTCCGGAATCACGACGTGGTTGTTTGATGATGTCCGGCGCGATCAGGTTTGCGAGCCTTTTTTGCCGTTTGTTAAATCCTCTTAAATCCTCCTTAAGGAAGGTTCAGCACGACTGGCGGATGGCTGCCATTTATTCATTGGATTTTATAATTCATTGGGTTTTAAGGCTTTTTGATGATTATAATAATACCCGGATAATATTGACATGCGTATTTTATCCGGGTATTATTCTCCTTAGAGGTGAGATATGTTATTCAGTTATACTGTGTTTGACGGTTTTGATTTTTTGACTCGCGGATCATTAGAGGACGTGGCTATTGCGACAAAGAAATATTTGAAGTCCAACCGCCATGCAAAAATTTTGATTTTCAGTGATCGGTCGGGGCAACAAATGGATCTGGATCTTAGTGGGACAGACCAGGATATCGCTGAACGTCTCAAAATCTATTCGCCGATCGCGACTTCTCAGAGAACCGGAGCTGGCAGGCCAAAATTGGGTGTTATCGCTCGAGAAGTTTCTTTGCTTCCGTCTCAGTGGGAGTGGCTGGCGAATCAACCTGGCGGAGCTTCGCGTGCGATCCGAGAATTGATTGAAGAAAAAATGAATCTTGCTTCTCAGGGCCGGAATCGAGTTAAGTTGGCACAAGAAGCAACCTATAAATTTCTTTCTGCGCTGGCCGGGAATCTCCCAAACTTTGAAGAGGTGATTCGCTATCTGTATAGAAAAGACAGAGAAAAGTTTCAGTCGAACATGAAAGGCTGGTCTGGGGATGTCAAAAACTATGCGTTGAAATTAGCAGACGGGGTTTTTGACGACAGCGCCCATTAACCCCTTCTATGTGCAGCTTCAAAATCCAGAACTTCTGAGCTTTTTGAAGCTGCAAAAGATGCTGTCCTATCCGTAGCTCCGAACACCCTTTAAAGGCGCGCTCATCTGATCAGTCCAGGATCTTGAGCCTTCTAATCGGAGGGTGTTACCTGCAAAAAATTGGTCAAATTGAATATAATTGAGCTTATGGAATAGCGCGATTCTGCCTCGGGCTAGTTTTCAAGGGGTTTTGGATCGCTAGCATCCCCGACAATAAGCGGGCCAAGCGATGAGATGCCCCTCCCTATCAAAAAGGATCGATATAGGCTTCGTTGATTCTTTCATATCAACAGGAGAAATCTTTTTTGGCTCGTCACCACAAGACATATCGTTTGGATTTTCTTTCCGAAAGTTGAATTCGTTTCCCGAAAATTTAGTGATGACAATATTGCCCAGGGTACCAGCTGCATATACTGATTCATTATCAAGTGACCGAGGCTTTGGTCGCATACCAAGATCACCTTTGTTGGGCCAATCTTTTTTAATATTGATCCAGACCGAATTTGTGAAAGGTCTTTTTGGCAACTGAATCCAATCTCCTTTCACGTCACCCACCGTAAACTCAAAATAACAAGAATAGCCCCAATCAGTTCCCTTTGAATCACTTGGAAAGTCTATGGGAGCCTTCCCTTTAGCTATGTACCGAGCCAGTAAACCCTTACCTGGGGTTCCGATTATCTGAATCTTTCCTATTGGTTTTATATTAAAATCTGGCTTTTCGTAGACATTTAGATTCCAAGTCAGCGGACTGAGTTTTTCTTTCCTGCAGAGTTCAAAATTCATTGATGTCTTAGGGCACAAAACCTCAATTTGGTTTTCATTTTCCAGATTATTATCAGGAGGGATGAGACTGATGACTTGGGGAGGATTTAAATGGGCATATCCCCAGGTTGGTACAAGTAAACTAACGAATAGAAAAAATGTTTTCATATTGTCTCAATTATAGGGACGAACCGAAATCTTTGTCCAAAACCAAATGAAATCCTGCCAGTCAACGTTAAAACTGATTGATCCTTTTGGTCACCACTTCTGGCCTGTCAATATTTCTTGAAGTTTTTGGGGCAAAGATAAATTTGCCATGCTTGACAATCGTCATCTTCTTAAAATTCCTATCCTCTATCCTCCCAGATCAGAGTTTGAATTTTATCGAGATTCATAGTCAGTGAGCATACAAGCACTGCTCCGACTGCAATGGTGATGAGTTTATCTAAATTCATATTTTCCCCCTTTGGATAAGACGACTTGTTTGTTGTCAAATCGAGCGACAATGTTTTGAAGAGCAGCCCAGCTCCAAGTTTTGCCTGTGCGAGATGGAAGCTTGGCTCGATTCAATTCTAAATTGATCTGGTGTATAGTTCGTCCCTGAGTCCAGAGATGATGGATTTTCTGAAGAGTCGGAAACTCTCTTGGGTCTTTTAC
>CAZFSX010000361.1:0-2729 GCA_964522115.1 uncultured Pseudobdellovibrionaceae bacterium
ATTTACTTTTTTTTCAGAACTTGTACATTGATGAGTTAATTCCATAATTACCTACGATGTCTCTGAAAAAAGGAGATCAACGGAGTCACTATATCTCGACTTCCTAAAATATCAATTCGATCGACCATCGATTGACGTAACAACTTATCCCTCTGAGTTTTCATATTATTCTGATTTTTTTCGAAAATCTTTTGGAATACACTTGAACTTGTATCGACACAAAAAGATTCTAAACTTTCAGCGTCATGCATTTCAACTAATCCCATGGAAGGAACTTTCTTTTCCAATTCATCTTGCATAACAATAGCAACAACATCATGTTTCTTCCCAAGAAGCTTCAGGGATGAATCAAAATTTCGATCCAAAAAGTCACTCATAACAAAAATCGTCGCACGCTTTTTTAAGACTGAATATAAGTGCTTAAAAGCCAAATCCAGATTCGTTTTTCGACCTCGAGGTTGGAAAAACAACAGATCTCTTAAAATCCTCTGAACCTGTCCTTTCCCTTTTTTCGGAGGAACAAAATGTTCTACCCTATCGCTGAATAACATCAGACCTACTTGATCTTTATTCCGAACGGCACTAAAAGCTAAAAGTGCAGCGATTCTCAGCATTGCTTCTGATTTCAAAAGCATTCCTGATCCAAAATCGTTCGAAGCACTGACATCAACAACAAGAATCACGGTGAGTTCACGCTCTTCATCAAACCGTTTAATGTAAGGTTTGCCAGCTTTTGCGGTCAAAGTCCAAGAAATGGATCGAACATCATCTCCTGGAACATACTCTCTAAATTCAGCAAAAGTCATACCTTGCCCCTTGAACGAGGTATGGTACTCCCCTGCAAAAATATTATTTACTAGCTTACGCGTAGATATTTCCAGCAGTTTTACTTTTTTTAAAATTTCAGGAGGTAATATTTGTGTCATTACTATGACACCTCAATTTTTCCCAAAATTTCTTTAATGACCCAGTCGGTTTTGATGTTCTCAGCTTCTGCCTCATAAGTCAGAATCAATCTATGTCGAAGAACATTGTAAATGACCGCTTTAATGTCTTCTGCTGTTACATAGCCGCGCGATCTTAAAAATGCGTGAGCCTTTGCGGCACGAATTAGACTTAAACTTGCTCGAGGAGACGCTCCAACTGAGATTAAAGGAGCCAGAGATGCTAATCCGTAATCGGAAGGTTTTCTTGTCGCCATGACAATCTCAACGATGTAGTTATGAATTTTCGCATCAACAAATATTTGATCCACTCGCCCCATTGCTCTTAGTAATTCTTCTTTTGTGATGACAGCAGAAATGACTGGCTTATCATTTCGACCCATTTTTTGTATAATCTCTAATTCCTCTGATTTAGTTGGATAAGTGACTAAAATTTTAAACATGAAACGGTCCATCTGAGCTTCTGGCAGAGGATACGTTCCTTCTTGTTCTAAGGGATTTTGTGTTGCAAGAACCAAGAAGGGGTTCTCTAAACGGTAGGACTGATCCCCGATTGTGACCTGCTTTTCTGCCATTGCTTCCAGTAAAGCAGATTGAACTTTTGCTGGTGCTCGATTGATTTCATCAGCAAGGACTATATTTGTAAATACGGGCCCTTTTTTAGGAGTAAAGTCGCCTGTCTTTGGATTATAAATCATCGTACCAATCAAATCGGTCGGCATAAGATCAGGAGTAAATTGAATTCGTTGAAACTGCAGAGAAATTGACTGACTAATACTTGATATTGTCAGTGTTTTTGCAAGACCGGGAACCCCTTCCAGCAGAACATGTCCACCTGTCAAAAGTCCCATCAAAATTCCTTCTAACATTTCCTTTTGACCAACAACCACCTTCCCGACTTCGTTCATCATTCTTTCGACAAACTTACTTTCCTGTTGGATGGCGGCATTCAATGCAAGAATATCCACTTCTGACACAATCACTCCTTAGTAAAAAGAACTCAGAAATTAGTTTCTCGATGATTTTCATCAATGGCACTCATTATTGCCTCGCAGCACACTCACTTGCATTCATCCCCAACTTTTGGGAGCTTAACTACACCTATGCAAAATCTTATCAAGTTTTGGATTTTTGTTATACTTTTTTCGATCTTCTTCCTTTTCCTCGGTTATGAGTTTGGACAAAGAGAAGGTCTATTGATCGCGTTTCTAGCTTCTGTGGGCTTCATTTTACTTATGTTTTTTGTTTCCCAAAATCCACTTCCAAAGCTATTAAGAGCAACTCGTCTTCGCGGTCAAGATGCGTATGGCTTGCAAAAAATGATTCAAGATTTTTGTGATCGTACTGACCTAGAAAAACCCCAACTTTTTGTGTTTACTCATTCGATGGTTAATGTGTGTTGCTTTTATTATGATATAAACTCACCGGCTTTGATGATATCGACAGGTGCTCTTCATCGACTGGATTCCCAGCAATTGGAAACGATGGTAACTCACCAGCTCTGTCAACTCAGATCATCCCGCGGCTTTACACATCTTATGTTTCAGTTGATCAACAATATGATGTTTAATTCTCGATGGGCTTTATATAAAGTATTCGGAATGTCTCGTGTTTCTCATGAGTTTTTTTTGGAAAAGAGCTTTAACACTCTTCCTCAGTTATTACTTCGAATGATTTATAATCCTCGTTTTTTTATGAAAGTTGATGCCTTTTCTTCTCACTATGATCAAAAGCCACATATTTTAGCTCAGATTTTGTGGAAGTCTCATAGTATTAGCGAATGCC
>CAZFSX010000362.1:0-2720 GCA_964522115.1 uncultured Pseudobdellovibrionaceae bacterium
ATCCTGTTTGTGGCATGAGCGTGAATCCGCATGCTCCGAAGGGTGGTCAATCGACCTATCAACAGCATGACTATTTTTTTTGTAGCGTAAAATGCAAAACAAAATTTGATTTAGACCCCGCAGGCTATTTACAAAGCAATGCAGAAAAAGATTCCTTATCTGATCCATCAAGGGTCACCTCACCAGAAAAAAAAGTGAACAGCGATGAGATTTATACCTGTCCCATGCATCCAGAAATTCAGCAGAGGGGGCCAGGAAGCTGCCCCTTATGTGGGATGTCCTTAGAGCCTCTGCATCCCATACAACAAGAAGTGGAAGCAGATCCAGAGCTGGCACAGATGCAAAAAAGATTTTATGTGGCATTGTTTTTCAGTCTTCCTCTTGTTTTTTTAACCATGGGCGGTCGTCATTGGATTTTTCATTCGGCAGGTTCGGATATTTTCCCATGGATCGAGTGTCTTTTAGCTTCTCCTGTTGTCTTGTGGTCAGCTCAGCCCTTTTTTATCAAGTTTTGGAATTCATTGAAAAGTCGTCAGTGGAATATGTTCACATTGATTGGTTTGGGAATCAGTGTGGCTTATGCTTATAGTCTTCTTGCAGTTCTGTTTCCCTTTTTATTTCCAGTATCCTTTCTTGATCCAATGACAGGGCATGTGGGTTTGTATTTTGAAGCTTCCGCGGTCATTGTGACTTTGGTTTTATTAGGACAAGTGTTAGAGCTGAAGGCTCGTGGTCAAACAGGCGAAGCCATTCGTTCGTTGTTGGGACTTGCTGCAAAAACAGCTTTGCGCTTGGATCAAAATGGAAATGAAGAAGAAATTCCCATTGAGAAAATTCAAGTGGGAGATCAATTACGAGTAAGGCCTGGAGAAAAAATTCCTGTGGACGGAAGAGTTCTTTCAGGGCATTCAACAGTGGATGAATCGATGATTTCAGGCGAAGCCTTACCTGTTCAAAAAGAGGAAGGATCAAAAGTGATCGGAGCCACGATCAATGGCACAGGTTCGTTGACGATGGTAGCTGAAAAAATTGGTCAAGATACTTTATTGTCTCAAATTGTGCAGATGGTTTCTCAGGCTCAACGGTCACGAGCTCCCGTTCAAAAAATGGTGGATCTTGTTTCAGCGTATTTTGTACCTGCGGTGGTCTTGTCGTCTGTGATCACCTTTTTTGTATGGGCAGAATTCGGTCCAGATCCAAAATTTGCTCATGCTCTGATCAATGCTGTTGCTGTTTTGATTATCGCTTGTCCATGTGCTCTTGGTTTGGCGACACCGATGTCGATTATGATTGCGACGGGCAAAGCAGCTTCGATGGGAGTGCTCTTTCGAAATGCAGAAGCCATCGAGTTGATGAAAAAAATTGATACTCTGATGGTTGATAAAACCGGAACATTGACTTTGGGAAAACCTCAGGTTGTGGGAATAGAAGTTGTAGGACGTTTTTTAAAAGAGGATGTGTTGAGATTCGCATCGGCTCTAGAATCCTACAGCGAACATCCATTGGCTTCTGCTATTGTGAAAGCAGCAAAACAGCAAAATCTTTTTCTCAGTGATCAGATTGTGACTCATTTTGTTTCTCTGACAGGACTTGGTACGAAAGCAGAAATAGAATGGCAAGGTCAAAAAATATCTGTTGCTATTGGAAATGAAAAAATGATGCAGCAATTGGCAGTGCAATGTCAGCATGTTGAAAAACTTGCTGAATCATGCAAAGAGCGTGGACAGACCCTTTTGTATTTTTCTGTGGGGAATGAGTTGCAGGCTCTTTTTTCCATCATGGATCCCATCAAATCTACAACCGTTGATGTGATTCAGAAATTAAAAAAATTAGGAATTCAAATTGTCATGGTCACAGGAGACAATAAAAAAACAGCAGCTTTTGTTGCCAAGCAGGTAGGGATTGATACTTATTTTGCAGAGGTCCTTCCGCAGGGAAAATCAAAAATTGTCAAAGAAATGCAAGATCAGGGAAAATTTGTTGCCATGGCTGGGGATGGAATCAATGATGCGCCGGCCTTGGCTCAGGCTCATGTTGGGATTGCCATGGGAACAGGAACTGATATTGCAATGAACAGCGCCGGCGTGACTCTGGTTCAGGGTGATCTTTCAGGCATCCTACGAGCAAGATTTTTGAGTGAAGCAACTTTAAAAAATATTCGGCAAAATTTATTTTTTGCTTTTGTCTACAACACAGTGGGAATCCCCATTGCCGCAGGAGTGTTGTATCCCTATTTTGGAATTTTATTAAGTCCGATGATGGGTGCTGCTGCAATGAGTTTAAGTTCTGTCTCTGTGATTCTGAATGCCTTGCGTTTGCGAAGGATTAATGACGTTCGATAACTTGTCCTCGTGAGATAAAAGCAAAACTTTGAGGTCCACTGGCTCCATACATCAAGGATTCAATGATCGGAGAAGAAATCTTATTCGTCGAATTCCATTTCACAACAAAGTTTGCTCCAGATCCTCCCGACAGATCCAGGGATGAAATTTCAACCTCCATGGTTGCCATTTTTTCTAATTGCACCGGTTTTTGAATATAATTTTTGAGTAGCTTACCATTTGTATCATAGTACTCTATCTTAGAAAGAATAAGGCTTTCTTTGTCGGAAGTGTTTCTGATGCTTAATATGGCACGTAAGGATAGAATCCCTTTTTCTCCAATTGTGAGATGAGAGTAAACAGGAACATAGACAGTTTCAGCATGAGCGCTTTGATTCA
>CAZFSX010000363.1:0-2720 GCA_964522115.1 uncultured Pseudobdellovibrionaceae bacterium
TTGGAATGAAAAGGAATACCAGAAAGAAGTTGTTGAAAAAATTGGAACTCATTTTTATGTCCTTAGGGTTTCCAAATGAAAACCTACATTAGTCTTACAGTACTCTTATTAGGATTTTTCAGTTACGGCTTTTATCTGTCTCAATTTTCTTTGCAAATTACACCCACAAAAAAAACCGAGACAAAAAATTTATTTTATGACTACCGCGGGGTTATCAATGTTCACTCTCAAAAAAGCATTGGCTCTTTGCCATATTTGGATATTATTTCGGAAGCAAAAAATTCCGGTTTAGATTTTATTATTTTCACTGACCTTGATCAAAATCCATTAGATAAGTCCGCAGAAGGCTATCATGATCATTTATTAGTTTTTCAGGAACACTACCTCAGCTTTGTTGATTCTCGAGTCCTGTTTTTTTCACCAGATCGTCTGAATCATAAACTAGAAACTACAGATCGAGGCACCTATTTAACGGATTTACTTTCTCAAAAAAAATCATCTAATCATCAAGAACTCATTATCTTAGCGCATCCTTTTAAGCAGGGTTATCAATGGACAGGACCGCTTCCCACTGGAATTGATGGCTTAGAGGTCATCAATCTAAACTCTATGTCCCATCAGTTATGGACAAAAAATAAAAGCACCATTTTCTGGAGTCTTCTGACCTACCCCTTCAACCCAACTTACAGCTTACTTCGTTTGTTTCAAGATCCTGTTCACGAAATGAATTTATGGGATCAAATGAACAAAACCTCGGTGGTGTATGGATATGCAGGATCTCATGCATCAGCAAGAGCGATACCTTTTGCTGATTTTTTAATGCAATTTCCTTCGTATCAAAATCTTTTTGAATTGGTATCAAACCATATACTTACAACCTCTGAGCTGACTGGAAACTATTCCAAAGACAGATCTAAGATTTTCTCATCATTAAAAAATGGACATTTTTATTTTTCCATTGATGCACTTGGTGACCCAAAAGGTTTTAGTGCTCATTTAAAAGATCATGATCGTCGATATATGATGGGTGATACCGTCAAATGGAATCGACAGCAGACATTAAAATTACAACTTCCTTTTGAGCCCAGCTCCTATTATGAAGTGGTTTTACTTAAAGATGGGGAACGTAAAGCAACCTATCATAAAAAAGAAATTGAGACGATCGTCACGGAACCTGGTGTTTATCGTTGGGTAGTAAGAGTCAGTCCTTTTTTTGCAATTCCAGAAGGAAAAAAATGGATAACTTGGATTTATACTAATCCATTCATTATTACAAAAGACTAAGCAAATCTAACTGCTTTGGTTGACGAATAATTTGAGGAAACCGCAATTCTGCTTTTCCAGTTAATGCCACCAAATTTGAAATCGCAGGCGCCTGCCCCTGAACAGAAATTCTTCGTAAAAGTTCTAAGAAAAGTTTTCCAGCATATGTTGCATCTTCTTCGGCTCTGTGAAAACCTGCACTGGGAATTTTTAAGTGCTGGACAAGAGTTCCCAACTTGTAGTTGGCCAAGCCAGGAAATACCTTGCGAGCAAGAGGTAAAGTATCAATCACAACACCCTTGGGCGCTGGCGATTCAAACTTCTTGATGTCCGCAATCAAAAACTGGGAATCGAAAGGGGCATTATGTGCAATCATCAGATCGTCCCCGCAAAATTCTGCAAAGGAAGGTAATAAGCTTTCAATATTTGGCTTTCCACGAAGCATATCATCTGTGATACCATTGACACGAGAAGCAGCAGGAGGCATCGAACGACCCGGATCAATCAGAGTTGAATACACAGCATCCACAACACCATTGACGAAGCGAACTGCTCCAATTTCTACAATGGCGTCAGCTCCAGAGACAGTTCCCGTCGTTTCTAAGTCAAAAGCTATAAATCTCATCAGAAAAGAGATACAAAATGATCAGGAGAGTGGCAAGTGAGTTCATGCAAAATCATCGTTCATGATCAAAATTCAAAGCTTATTGACAGTTTCTCATGTGATGCGTCCAAAACTATTTTAGAAAATCTTCTGGATAAAAATATTTCTATTGACCATAGTTGCGAAGGTATGGGGACGTGTGGAACATGCCGAATCCAGATCCTTCAGTCCACTCCAGAACTTCCCGTAGCAAATGAAGTTGAAATGGAAATGGCCACAGATCGTGGTTGGAATTCCACACAAAGATTGGCCTGTCAAAATCACCCAACAGCCGAACTCTCCATCAGAATAATGAACAACCCTTGAAATACGATGGAATTTATTTCTTCTTCAGACTGTGGGCTATCGGCCACCGTCGTCCACGTCCAAAAGCATGGGATGAAACTTTCAAAATAGGTGGCGCCTGAAATCTCTTAAATTCGGTTCGCAATAATGCTTGAAGCACCCAGCGATCTGTTGAGTTTTTTGCCTGCCCTAAATCTTCAACAATATTTTCAACAGCTTTATCCAAATGTCGATAGGCTGGCAAAGTATCCTCATCTTTTTGATCTGGGCGAAGCTCTGCTGAAGGAGGTCGATTCAAAATACCAAATGGTATAATTTGCTGATGACGATTGTAGCTTTTTGCCAATTCATAGACCTGATGTTTTGTTAAATCTCCGATGGGCATCAAACCACCACACATATCTCCGTACATCGTTGAGTAGCCAGCTGCAATTTCTGATTTATTGCTGGTTGATAGCAAAAGGCTATTTTTAAAATTAGAATAAGCCATCAAAGTTGTTCCACGAAT
>CAZFSX010000364.1:0-2677 GCA_964522115.1 uncultured Pseudobdellovibrionaceae bacterium
ATTCTTTTTGATTTGATGCTTGATTCCGTCATCAAGCCGGGAAAGTCGCTCAATACTGAAGTCGAATGTTGTTCCCGAGTAATCATCGTCCCTTGTTGATTTGCCCGAGAATGAGTATTCAATGCCGCATTCGCCGGAGTTGGCTCCAAATTTGAATGCATAAATGGCCGTCATTTTTACTAGATAATAATATCTGTAATAATTGGGCTCATTGAGTAGGAAGACTTTTTCTAAATCCTTGCCGTTTATTTTAATTCTTTTGACTCGGCCCTCCATCCACTCAATTTTCTGATCTTTTGGTAATGGGCCGGCTTCTTGATCGCGAATAATTTCGAAATTGCCAATTTCCTTGAACGTGAATTCAGGTGTAGCCACTGAAGTTAGCCTAAGGAAGAACCGAATCCGTTCACTATTGTCAAAGTCATCAAAAAGGATGGCTTGTGGCTTTTCATCGGTTGTTACCCCTTTGTTTTTATAGAATTTCCCAAGCGCACCGGTTAGCCCATCATTTATCTTGACTGTGTCTTTCGAGGTCCGAGACTTGTTGACTTCGACTTCCAACCCTCCGCCTGACTGTTTGAGTAAGATTTCTCCTGGATAAATAATTTCCTGTTCGATGAAATCTTGGCTAAAGTCTAAAACGCGCAAAGAATATGTAATCCGTACGTCGCCATTCGGGCCGATGGATATGTCAGGCTCGGAAGCATACTCGCGATCGTCTTCCAGTTTGATACTTTCAACAATCGCATCGAAATTATTGATTAATTCATTCTTCCAGTCGGCATCAGGAGATGTCAACTTAAATTTACAAGATGAGTACTTTTTTCCGGATTCGCGAACAAAAGATTTTGTGACAAGGCTTGTGAATTCCTCCGGAGTTAACAGGCATGAGCTCAGTAACGGGACAGTATCCGATTTGTCGGTGCTGCCAAGGAAAATGCCCTTCTCTTTGAGCGTTTCGTTAATTTCGCCATTGCTAATATGGTCGCTGTTAAGGAGGACTCGCAAGCGATCTCCCCACAACATGGCACGTTCATAGTCAAATTGCTTGGCCGGAGTTGTCATTTTTAAGCCTCTAGCAGATCAAGAATTGATTCTTTGTAGCAAAACACATTTATGTTAGCCTTTCTTTCCTGATATGCCATGAGCACGCTATCCTTCTTCTGCTTGTCCTCTGCCGGATGATAGCTTTCTAGTCCAATAAATATGTCTTGTACCCAGCCATCCGCAAAGTCGAAAGCCAAGCTGCACAACTTCTTCAAATTGTCTTCCGTGAACGGCTGTTTAGCATAGAGGCACAAGGATGGCTTTTCGCCCAACATGAATCGGAAGGGTATAAGGTCCGATGCAATAAGTTCTACCGGAAGTAAATCACCATACCGTTCGTCGACGGCGGCAATAACATTTCCTAGTTTAGGGTAGTAGAAGCTGTATTCTTTCCCATGCTTTGTCGCTCTGAAATGATGAATAGCCTCTTTTAAAAATGAGGCCCTGGCCATATCTATAAGATAGAGGGGGCAGTTTGATTTCAGGTCGAGTTGAACGTGGCTTAGAGCAGGCTTGATATCTTTGTCTAAGTTGTTTTTATCTCCATGAAGCCATACCAGTAAACCTATGTGCCGTTTTTGCTTGCGTCCCTTAAAGTTTTGAATGGCTTGAGTTACTTCGGGGCTGATTTTTGAGCAGGCGGCTATTTCATCAAGCTCGGATATATGCTTTTTGAATGTTGTTCTTATGCCTTGTTCGCCGCTTTTGTAGCCATTCTTTTCGTTCTTGGATGAAATGTATACGATGTCCGTTCTGTTGTCGTGGAGCGGATTGTCGTAGATGAAGATGAAATCATTCCCGTGAGTTTTTTTATTGTGCTGCTTATGGTTGCATGGAACGCTGACGCCTTTGATTAATGAACTCCAGCCGATTAATTTGAGCAATTCTTCAGTAATCTTCTCACCGTTTTCGCCGGATGTTTTGGACGGCTCACCCATTTTTATCCTCCAGTAGTACGATGATTTGCAGGGTTTTTCCCTTGGTCTTAAAATCGGCGCTTCTGAATGAGATGCCGTCAGGGATGATCAATGAAATGTCATGGGCTAAGTCAACTCGGCGCAGGACTTTTTTGATTTTTGCCTCAAGAGATTTTGCTGAAACGCTAATCTCATGTGACGCAATCAAGCCCTTGCGTTCAATAATCTTATCGAACTCGGAATCCCAGATATCGGCAGGAGTATATTTTTCTGATATGGCCTTGATTTCGTTTCCAAGCACTTCATCTTGGTTGGAACACAAAGCCATCACCTCATGACAAAATTCTTGTCGAGCAATTGGGTTGTCTACATTTTCGCAAATTTTCCCAATTAAATCTCCTGCAACTGCTGCTTTAGTGCTTTCGTTGGGGATCTGCTTTACACTTAGAAAATCGTCAAGCCAATATTTGGTTCGGCTGCTCAGTCGGTCAATGGCATAGATGAAATCAGAGCCTTCAACAATCAAGGCTCCTTTGTCTATCAGATCGGGATTTATGCCGTTTGATATTTCAAGCCTGAGCTTTTTCCCCTCTGTTCGTGTTGATATATATTGTTGTTTTGATTCTGATTTGTAAATGCCAATGGCGGATTTGTATATGCCATCAATCTTCAATTTATTGAAGAGAATTACGAAGAGATCGCCTGCTGCGATA
>CAZFSX010000365.1:0-2658 GCA_964522115.1 uncultured Pseudobdellovibrionaceae bacterium
CGAAGCAAATTTATGTTGGAGTAAAAAGTAGATTTTTAAAGCCAGGGATTCGTGAAACTGTGCAAAGTATATGCGCACAGGCCCATCAAAGATGGCCGAGTTAAAGGCAGGATTAAAAAATCTGGATTGCACAAAGTTGCTATAAGACGCCTTCATATTCTTAGGTTAGGAAAATCTGACACAAGAAATCAAAAGGTTTTTTAAGATCATGACAGATTTCTAAAAAAAGCAATGCAAGATGTTAGACGAAGGTCCTACTGTTGAGGGATAAAAAAATAGTCTGGAAGATCTTCCAGGCTGATGTCACGGAAAGATTTTCTTAAGGGTACGCGATCGTTCAAGGAGTTTCGTTCACGGGATCGCATGCCTAGACTTCCGTCGGTGTGAAGTTCGCCTTGGATATGGACGTCATCCAAATCGACTTTATTCTTCGAGTTGGATGACGATGCTGTCTTCGCTGTGTTTTGGGCCAGCGCCAAATTAAGGAAGAAAAAGACACTTACATATTTCCACATAAAGACCCTTTTTTTAAGTGGGAACAACCCTGATGAAATATCGGATCAAGAACTTGAAGTTTGAAGTCCAGAATGCCGTGGCAAGCAAAGTCAAATCAGCAGACTTGGAATTGTTGAAATCTTCGTCAGTATTCAAAGGTTTTGTCTTATTTTGAGAACGCAAAAGATATCTCAAGAAGTGACGTCTTTCTTTCGATAAGATGGGGAAGAGTCATCAAAGGGGGCCTCATGCGTAGGACAGCTATCCGCTTAGTACTTCTATTTTCTGTCGTTTCGACAGGCGCCATTGTATTTCAAAACTGTGCGAAAAAGTCGGGGGATTTTGTCGTGCAATCAAGTTCACCAGCAGGCCCAGCAGTAAGTGGGATAGTTGATACTCCGATTACATGGGGGGATTCTCCAGGAAATGGCGATCTAAGTTTTGTCGATCTTGATCCAGATGATAATCCGAATAATTTAAAGATTTGCAAAGTCGCTTTCGCCATAAATCGCAAATCTGTTTATTCATCCACAGATTCCATTTCTTTTATTTTTGCAACATCATTCAAGGTGGAATCAAACTACACCATCGAATGGAGTGGTGATAGTCCATCTGGGTATACAAAATTAGCGGAAGAAGTCACACGGTTACAAAGTGACCTTAATGGGATGGAGGCTTATAAAGCGAATAATCGTACAGTCAGTGTTGTGCGATCCAGTTCTGAAAGTCAGTTATCAACGGGATCGTACACAAGATCTCTTAAAATCAAAGACAGTTCCGGTGCCGTACTTTGTACCTCTAATCAGGTTTTTTTCACGGTGTCCCCGCATACTTGTGAACTTGGACTTGCGGGTGATAGTTTTATTGTGGATTCACCACTTCAATTTATATTGACGTCATCAGATGCGCTTCCCAGTTCATTTTCTGCACTTTGGGCAGATAGTATGCGCAACGTTATTAGTGGTGAAGATCATACTGGTCTTCAATCTGCAGTTGTAAGTCAAGCCATGAATATGACGGAAGAAGCAGGGATAAAGATTGAGAAAAGATTTTCAGAAGTGAAAGAAAATGTCACGAGAGCCATTGTGATCAAAGAAGGTGAAAATGTTTGGTGTTTTTCACCCTCAAAAAGATTCAATATCATCGCGAAGCCTGTTGTTATTGCTCCAACACCTACACCGACGCCTACTCCGAACCCTACACCTACGCCGACGCCAACTCCTACTCCGCCACCGGTTGTTGGTAAAACATATTCAGTTGATATTCGTATGAATGCCAACGATAAGAATACAAGTCTAAATAAAGAGATCTACATTACACGTGATGAGTTGACGAAAGCGGGATGGTCTGAAAATGAATATCCTGCGATCGATGTCTCGAAGTCTTATGTCAATTGGTGGACTGCCGGCAATTCAGATTGTTCAGGAGGAGGGACTGGGGCCAATGTGAGTGATCAAGAACGTTGTAATGGATCGTCAATAGCCCTAGATAGAAATAAATTAACACTTCATGCGGATCAAATGGAGCTTAGTGTTCATGTTGTCTTTAAGCCAATCACAGATTTGTTCAACCAAACAACACAAGCTATTCCTATTTGGACGACCTGGATGTTTCAGGAACGGAAAGATATCAGTTTAAAAATTGAGTTAGGATCCAACGCAAAAGGCGTTTGTACCTACAATGGAGAAACTCTGAATGGTTATGATCGACGGACGGCAGCTGCTCCAAGTTGCGGTTTTAAACCAGCTCAAGTTTCAACTCTGAATTGGCTTGTCAGTTCAGGGCATATTAAAAGTGGGCCTTCGCCGAGTGGAGTGTATGAGCTTAATGCGAATTCAACTCAGGAATGTCAATTTATTCATCGAACAGACGACGGAGCTGTTTTTGAAATGAGAAGTCTTGGATACACTTTTGTTAAGGATGGAAGTAATGCGAATGGATATTGTGGGGTAACTGAGACCGTGCAAGAGCCATTTAATTTTGGAGGAATTCCTGATTGATGTTTGGTTCAGTAATTAGCTGCGAAGCTGTTTCTTGTTCCTAAGGGGGAATTGTGTTTCGACGAATTTGGATGCGACCGCAAATTTTGATTCTGGCGGGGATAGGTGTTGGCCTATCCCTGATGGGATTTAATTGTGCGCGTGTGGATTTGGCGATGATTCA